>JAVETN010000011.1 GCA_034006035.1 Desulforegulaceae bacterium | reverse complement strand
GATCCAGGCCGCAACGGCGGAGACTTCGACAAAGTTGAGGTAGTAGATAGTTGTTAATTTTTTTTAACTCAGGTGGGTCAAATTTCGGTTGCAAAGAGGGGTCATTTTTCGGTTGCAAAAAACAATCCTGGTCTCGTTACAAGAGCTATCTTTCCGTTTCCTTCTATAAACCTCATCAATGTCAGGAATCCCATTATTTACTATATGGATTTTTCCTTGAAAAAAATCTTTAACATCATATGTAAGAAAATGGGAAAGACAAATAATATCTTCCCCTTTAAAAACGCACTTATATATTTTCCTTTTCCAAGGTTGATTAGCACAATGTTCACTTATGCCTTTGACATGAATATGATAAACAATTTTTGTTTTAAATAATTTAATGAGCAGGACGAACAATAAATCCCTGTAAAAACCCAACTGTAAAGGTGATATTTGAAAGTATATAAAATTGGGTTTATGGAATAGAAGTTCTTTTAAAAGCGACAAAAAAACCAACTTGATTTTTAATATCTTTTTTAAACTTAGATGACCCATTTGAAGCAAGTTCTCAGAATAACTTATACATATTGACCGAATACAAAAATGTTTTTGAAGCAATCTGCTATCATAAACACGCTTGTTCATGAGTGTTGCACCGGTTGTAGGAGGAGGTACTTTGATAAACAAGAGAATAGAAGGTTTATCTTTCATTTTTTTACAACACTCCTGGTATTTTTTTGTTTGTGCCTAGCTGTCAAAATAGTTTGATCTACAATTCTCATGAGAGATCCCAGAAATAAAAAAAGAGTAGTACGAAAAGTAATGCTTAATATACTCCCGGAAAATGTTACCAAAATCAAGATGGAAGTTAAAATAGTGGTCATGATTGAAAGATCATTTTTCAGTCCACAAAATTTGACACATTGGATGGTCTTACACAAAATAGATATCAGAAGAAAAAAATATAATGTAATACCGACAAAACCAGACCCATGTAAAACAACCGCATAATCAGAATGTAGGGGTCTGGAAGACAAAACTGGAAACCGTGATGAATAATAAGTCCCTTCAGAATTTAAGAACTCCATCCCGAAAAAAAAATATTTAAGCTCATTTGCATTAAGTATTCTTTCAGTAATAAGTGTTACTTCTTTGAATCTGGTTTCAGATTGTATCCCATATTCGAAGTTAGCTCGTGTACCCCTGGCTTTGAAATAATTAGTGACATATTCATTATATAATGGATAGGTTGTGATAAGTAGAATCATTCCGGGAATAACATATTTGAATAAATTTTGTTTTTTGGACATGGTTATGAAAATTATGCAGCTAACCATTAAAAGAATGATGGCCGTTCTTCTGTAAGAAAGAAGAATCAAAATTGCCATTGTTGTAATAAGAATTGTATCCCTCAACTTATCTTCGCTATATTTTCTCAAAACAAAATATATTGATATGATTAATATTCCAGTATATATGGTATTATGATGTAACCCGGGTCCCATATTTACAATTTGATACTCACCATAAATTGGATTGCTTAGGTTGAAAAATGAAAAAATAACAGCACTAAAAATATAGATGAAAGGCATTGTCCAAAAAAGGACTTTGAATCTATAAAATTGCGAATAATTGCTTATTGTACTGTAGGATATAATATAAAATGAGAACGAAACACATATTGATGTGTAGCTCAATAAGGTCTTTAATATATTAGTAGATTCAAATGATAAAAAAAACGTATATGTCAAAAAAACAATAATTGCCTTACTAACAAGATCTAATTTAAGTTTATAATATAAAAAGAAAACTAAAATCATCAAAATCAACAAAGTGCCTCTAACGTATGAAAGATAGCCTCCGATTGTTTCATCAAAAGCTTGAACTACTAGCAGGATGGCTGGCAAAATAAATAAAATTTTTTTCATGACATTTATATGCTCTTTCTAAATATTAGACGTTTTTCATATAGGATTTTTATGCTGTATTCCTGACCAAATTGAAATTTTTACATTTCATGAGTACTAACAACACAAATAGAAAATACATAACTGCACCAGAAGCACTAAAAAGCGCTATTGCAATAATGTCGTCCTTATATAAAAAAAAACCTATAATTAACGAAGATAATTGCACAATTATTGAAACACATGAAAAAAACAAATGAAATTTTAAACCCTGTATTACCGGTAAAACTCTTGCACAAGGGACACTCAACAAAAAAAAGAATAACCATACTGACAGCCATCGGGCGTATTCGCCGGCATCTTGCCATCCAGTACCAAAAACAAATTCAAAAGCCATTGGACCAAACAATATTAATAGTCCATATGGTATCAGACCAAGACAACCCATTAAAATTGTTGCCTTCATTACCAATCCATAAATATTTTGACCTTGTTGTGCAGCTTTGGTTATTTTAGGATAAAATACATCTCCTATCGAATTGCCAATTAGTGTAGAAGGTATCCCCAAGACTTTTCTACTAAGTGCATAATAGCCGGCAGACAGCGGTCCGAAAAAAGAGGCCACAAGTATAACTGGAAGACTTTCAGAGGCAGTTCTAATTAATAATTGCGGCATCCGATAGAAGGGAAAATCACTATAGCGTTTTGCATTGTCAAACAAACCCATAAAATCATTGATTTTTGGTGCATTGAAAGAACACCTGGCTTTAGTTGACCCATAATAAAGCATCCCAGCATGTAACCCTAAGCCTAAAGTAGATATAAAGATTAGTGTTGACGCCTGTGGTATAAAAAGTCCTGTTCCCACCTTCACTAAACTTATAATTATCGCATTTATAATTGCAAAGGTTGCGATTATACGGAAAAGATTATTACGAATAAGCCATTGTTCTGTGGTTAAATAGCACCCTGAAAAAAACATTCTTAAAGGGATAAACAGCATGAAAGAAGATATGGCCTCAGAATTAGTTAATGCAAGTAATTGTTTGCCACCAAGCAATAAAAGGATACCGACAGTTACCGTTGTTACAATACAAATATAAATTGAAATCCATACCAAGTGGTTGGCATTTTCTTGGGAAGGTGGCAGCACAATAGCAGAAGAGTATGCCAAGGTTGCAATAGGGGTGAGCAATCCAGCAAAAGCGATGAAAACGCCTAACAAGCCCAAGGGTTCAGGCCCATATATTCTTGTAACAAAGGGAGAGAAAGCTATAAGAACAGCCTGTGCTCCTGCCGTACCAGATGCTGCAATAGCAACATTACGAACAAAAGGACTATTAAAAACTTTAGAAATAATTAACAAAAAATTTATTCTTTTAATTTTAAAAATGTAAAAACGATTAAAACCAATATCACAAATTGCGAAATCAAGCTTTTCTTGAAATGTTTATATAATATTTTGTTCATAGTATCATTTGGCTTTATACTTATTGGTAAATTGTAAATGTTATCTTTTTTGTCATAAATTGGCTGATCACTAAAAAGATCTTTCTTTTTTTCATTGCAATGCAGCCCGCTTCCATCATGACCCAAGTTTCTCACTCGACTAATAGTTGGAAATATTGAATACATATTATTCGTAAATTGGTGAAAACACATATGACCATCACCATGAACCTTTTGTAACCGAAGCATCCACAATAAACTACGAACATAGTGGTTAGCAACTCTATTATAGTTCAATATCTTTCGATAAGATTTTAAGAATTTTTTTATGTTTGACAGTACAATCTCATCATTTGATTCTAATTCTTCCCATTTCTCTTTCCATATACCAAAACCCCAGGCAGACATCCCTTGCCAAAGATAAACATCATCCTTATAATCAGCAGGAACTTCAATGGGATAATTATACCCATTTATTGCAAAAATATCATGCCGATGTTTATACTTTTCCAAGCCGATATTAACAAATCTTAAAAAATCTTTAGAAAAGATGTTATCATCTTCAGATATAATCAATCTATCGTAATTTTCAAAAATCATGCTGCGAGCATCTCTTATGTTTTCTCTAGCACCGAAATTTTGATTTCTTTTAATTATTATTACACGCCTGAACCCTTCAATTTTTTCTATAAATTTTACTATTTTATTGTAGCCTTCCCAATGCTCAATTTTAAAAGGATAGTCAAGGGCAATAAACAGATCAGTATCTTCAGCATGGATACACGAAGAAAGAGAACAAATACAGTTTTTTAAATGACTATACCGATTCAAAGTTGGTATCAAAACCGGGGCATAGTTTGTAATTTCAAAAGGGCTGTTTTTTAGTAGCATTGTGTTGTCTTTTGGCATGTTGGGTGTAGGGGTTTAGGATTAGACACTATAAATATTTTTTCAATTTAGAATTTTGTAAATCTTCAAGGATTGCTTTTGCAATGTCTTTATTTAAAGTTTTTTCCCATTCACTATCTTCTTCAATATTTTTAAAGACTGAATATGGATCATCAATATGTTTTTTTTCTTTTTTTGATAAAAAATCAAGAGTTTGATCTTCTAATTCAATACCACAAAAATCAAATAATCTTTGCGCTTCTGACAATGTGTTTTTTAACAAATTTTTATATTCAACAATACAAACAGAGTTTGGATGCTTTTTTTCTAACCATTCAAATATATTCGCTGTCTCTTTCCATTTTTCATATCCATTAAACTCTTCCGGCAAATTGTGGTTTTTTTTCTCGGCAAATTTCCATTCATCTATCTCCTTCCACCCTAAATCCCTCCTAAACTCTAAGGGTGTTTTTAACCAATCATCAATAACTGATAAAGGACTTCTAATCAAACAAACCAATTTAATATCTGGAGCCTTTTCTATCATGTTTTTTAAAATATGATGATATCTCACTTCCTTATAGGCAACAAAGGTACATAGCTGTTTGTTAAATTTAGGATAAAACCCTAAACCTATATTTTTATTTTGCAATAAAAAGTCATCATTGGAGACAGCAATCTGTGAAAAAAAATCATTAATTTGTTTTTTTGATGAATTTTCATTCAAAAATGATTTGAACGCATAAGAAAAAAGTGGTTGGAAAACAAATTTGACCAAAGGCGAACTATTAAAAATTTGGCCCAACCATGAAGAACCTGACCTTGGAACACTATGAATAGCAAGTTTTGAAAGAGGTTTTATCATTTTTCCCCTTTAACCAACTTAAAATCATGAAGATTCAATTTTATCTGGTGGAGTGAATTAAACATCAGCACGTCCATTATTGAAAGATTTTTTTCAAAAGCGCCTGAGAATTGTTGATATTCAAAATCAAGCGGTTTTAAAAAGTAAAGATCAATGTTGTTTTTTTTGAAAACGTCCGAATCATAAAGCGCCATGCCACCCAATGCATTCACATAGGTATCCGCACCTAATTTTGAGCAAATTTCAAGCACCTTATCCTGTCCTTTCAAAGCATTATTTTTGTCTATTTCACTTGACAAGACTATTTTGGTTTTAATTTTCAGAAACTCTACTATTTTTTGGATTGAGTTAAGCAGGAACAATGCTAAGTTTTGTTCCTTGGTTGAAAAAATATCTTCTATCAATGGACAAACCGAATTAAAATAAGGTGCTTTTGAATAGGATTGAAAAAGGGTTTTTAAAATCTTTTTCTGATTCTTACCAATATCGATTTCATTGATATGTTTATTGGGGCTTGCCTGTTTTAAATTCAATATCAAAAGTAATTTGTCGCCATTGGATAGAATATAATTTCTGTTAATCCAGCCACCCTTTATGAAGTTGACATCATCATAAACCACATAGGTATCCACGTAATTTAAAAGCTGCCAATATCCGATGTAAGGGAAGAAATATGGCTGCATGATACCAAGTTTCATTTTAATTCTTACCTATTCCAACTATAATATCACAAATCTGATGCACACTATCCTCCTGCAGATCCGCATAGATTGGAAGCGTGATAATCCGCTCTGAAACTTTTACCGCCACAGAAAGAGGTTTTGAAACCGGTACAGACTGATAGCATGCAAAATCATTCAACAAGGGATAAAAATACCGCCTTGCAAAAACATTGTATTCTTTGAGCTTTGTGTATAAGGCATCCCGGCTCATTCCAAACTCTTTCTCATCTATCTGAATTGGGAGATACGCATAGTTGTATCTTACATGCGATTCAGGTTTAGGACTGAAAGAGATACCCGGGACTTCACTCAGTCGCTCGTCATATGTTTCATATATCTGCCTTTGTTTTTCCACCAAATCATCCATATATTTTAGCATCAAAGATCCCATCAAGGCCTGCATCTCGTTCATCTTGGCGTTGGTGCCGGGCATTACTACCTCTGTTTCGTTTTTGAATCCAAAGTTTTTCAGGTATTTAAAGGTCTTGCCAAGACCCGGATCTTTAAATGCAAGCATACCGCCTTCAATGGAATGATAAAGCTTGGTTGCATGAAAGCTAAACATGCTCAAATCTCCATAATGACTGATGGGTCTATCATTGACACGAACACCAAAAGCATGGGCTGCATCATAGATCAAAGCCAGGTTGTGCCGCCTGGCAATATCTGCCAGTTCCTTCATCAGACAGGGTCTTCCAAAAACATGGACGGCCAGGATCGCTTTGGTCCAGGGGGTAATCAGCTCTTCTACCTTTGCCGGGTCCAGGGTGAAGGTGTCCGGTTCAATATCGCAGAAAACCGGACGGATTTTATTCCAGTATAGTGCGTGGGTGGTGGCCACAAAGGTGAAAGGCGTAGTAATAACCTCGCCGGTGATGCCCATTCCCTGTAAGGCAATCTGCAGGGCAAGCGTACCATTGTTGAACAAACAGATATTTTCTGTTTCAATATAACTTTTCAGTTTCTCCCGGTACCGTTGCAATACCGGGCCGTTATTGGTCAGCCACTGGTTGTCCCATATCTCTTTTAATCCCTCACAATACTCTTCCAGCGGAGGCAAAAAAGGCCTGGTAACAAGTATCGGCTTTTCAAATTTTTCCATTCTAATAATCCTAAATAAATCGGGCCCTGATCCCGATTTGCCGATAGCTCACACCTGAAAAACAACCATCCATGGATTGTTTGGACTCCTGCTGAGGTCGGTGAAAATTTTCAGACAAAACTAAAAAAATAAAAGCCATATGCTATCAAAGGTAGACAATTATATGGGTCCATATTTGATCTTACGGATATAGCTCCGCTCCGTAAGTTACAAATCTTTTATTAACAGCCAATTTATATAGAGAGGCTATATAATAGTCAACAATAGTTTCGGTGTTTTTTAAGCTATATAGTAAGACTTAAATATTAATTTCTGTTAATAAAGGGCCTTTATTTGTAGGCCATCCTGAACTATAAACCCTGTCAACATAGAATTTAAACTTTTCTTTATCAGGTAAATAGCTTTTAGTTACAGGAATTAATTGATTCATTGAACAAGGCCTTTTAAGTACTTTCCATAATCATTTTTTCCCAGCTGTTTTGATAATTCAAGTATTTGCTCTTTTGACATCCATTTGTTTAACAAAGCAATTTCTTCAAGACAGGCAATTTTTAATCCTTGTCTTTTTTCTATGGTTTCAACAAATTGGGCAGCCTCAAGCAAACTTTCATGGGTACCTGTATCAAGCCAGGCAAATCCACGTCCTAAAAGCTCAACATTAAGTTCTCCCATATCAAGATAAGTCTGATTAATACTTGTTATTTCAAGCTCGCCTCTATTGGAAGGTTTTACAGATTTGGCAATTTCAACAATCTTATTGTCATAAAAATAAAGCCCTGTTACAGCATAGTTTGATTTTGGTTTTTTTGGTTTTTCTTCTATTGAAATTGCACGCTTTTTTTCATCAAATTCCACTACTCCAAAACGTTCCGGGTCTTTTACCTGATAACCAAAAACAGTTGCACCTTTTTGTCTTGATGCTGCTTCTTTAAGCTTGGGAGTAAAACCCTGGCCATAAAAAACATTGTCTCCAAGAACAAGACATACTCTTGAATTTCCAATAAATTTTTCACCTATGATAAAAGCCTGGGCAAGGCCATCCGGGCTTGGTTGAACTTCATAGGAAAAATTTACTCCAAAATCATTTCCATTTCCAAGCAGTCTTTTGTAAGAGCTTAAATCTTCAGGGGAAGTTATAATAAGAATATCTTTTATTCCTGCAAGCATGAGAACTGAAATTGGATAATAAATCATTGGCTTGTCATAAATTGGAAGTAGCTGTTTTGATACTCCTCTTGTTATGGGATAAAGCCTTGTTCCGCTTCCTCCGGCAAGAACTATTCCTTTAATATTGTTAGTATTATTATCCATTACCAAGCCTTTCTCTCATATATGAGCCATCCTGAACATTTTGGCACCATTTAAGATTTTCAAGATACCATTTTACAGTTTTTTCAATTCCTGATTCAAAGGTTTCTTCCGGTTCCCAGCCCAGTTCATTTTCAATTTTTGTGGCATTTATTGCATATCTTAAATCATGGCCTGGTCTGTCTTTAACAAAGGTAATTAAATCTTTATATTTATTTATATTTGAAGGTTTTTTTAAATTAGAATTTTCAAGAATTTCACAAATAATATTTACTACTTCAAGGTTCTTTTTTTCATTTTTTCCGCCAATATTATATGTATGGCCAAGTTTTCCTTTTCTAGCTGAAAGATAAAGGGCTTTTGCATGGTCATCTACATAAAGCCAGTCTCTTACCTGAGTGCCGTTTCCATAAATTGGAAGAGGTTTTCCTTCAATTGCATTTAAAATTACAAGGGGAATTAATTTTTCAGGGAATTGATAAGGCCCGTAATTATTGGAACAATTTGTAATAACAATTGGAAATCCATAGGTTCTGTGCCAGGCTCTTACAAGATGATCTGAGCTTGCCTTGGATGCTGAATATGGAGAACTTGGAGCGTATGGAGTTTCTTCTGTGAAAAATTCATTATCATTTTCCAAATCTCCGTATACTTCATCTGTGGAAATATGATGGAATCTGAATTTTGATTTTTCAGTATGGTTTAAATTTTTCCAATAATTAAAAGCCTGGTCAAGCAAAACATAGGTTCCGACAATATTGGTATTTATAAATTCTGATGGCCCGTCTATTGATCTGTCTACATGGGATTCTGCAGCCAGATGCATTATAAGGGTTGGATTGTATTTATCAAAAATTCTTTTAACTTCTTTAGCATTGCAAATATCTGCTTTTTCAAAGAAATAATTCGGGCTTTCTTTTATTTCATCTAAAGAGCTTAAATTACCTGCATAAGTTAGTTTATCCAGGTTTATTATTTTATGGTCTGTTGATTTAATCAGATATCTTATCAGTGCTGAACCTATGAATCCTGCTCCGCCTGTTACTAAAATTGTCATTATGTTCTTGGCCTTTATTAAAGTTTCTTAATAGATTTATGCCTTGGTCTGTGACATAAAAACTTTATATTTTTTACTGGAATATCCCTAAATAAAAGATCTGAGTAATGAGCAGAACTAAAGCTTAAGAAAAAGTCTGGGAAAAAACATTTCCAAACAAGAGGCCAGGAACCAGTAAAAAAGGACGGATAAATCCGTCCTTTACAAAAAAACATATAAAACTATCAATTAATTTTATGAAAAATAATCAACAGCATTTTTAAAAATTTTAAGACCTTTTGGAAGATCTGAATTAAAAAGATCCTTATTGTTTTTTTCCATTTCCTTACTTATAAAATCCCACTGGGGATGATGAGTCCAATGAACAAAACCTTCAGGATGGGGCATAAGTCCAAAAATACGTCCTGTTGAATCAGAAATTCCTGCTATATCATTTAATGAGCCGTCAGGATTTTGGGGAAATTTGTTTTCTGCTCTTTTACCCTCATTTGTTGAATATCTTAAAACAACCTGATTGTTTTTTTCTATTTTTTTAAGAGTTTCTTCATCAGTATAAAATTTTCCCTGTGAATGTCTTATGGGAAGCTCAAAATTATCAAGACCTTTTGTAAAAACACAATTGGAAGAGAATTCTTTAGTTAAATAAACCCAATCATTGATAAAATTTCCATTTTCATTATTTATAAGAGCAACTTTTCTTTCCATGGAGTTTAAATCAAATCCAGGTAAAAGACCCAAGTTTACAAGGGTTTGAAAGCCATTACCAATCCCAATTACAAGGTTGTCCTCCAAGGCAAAACTTTGAAGCTCTTCACCAAAATGGGTTTTCATTCTTATTGCCTGTAAAACTCCTGCTCCATGCTCGTCTCCCCAGCTTGAGCCTCCGCTTAATGCAAAAATTTTATAGTCTTTTAGTAAAACATTTTTACTTATAATATCGTTAATATGCACTTTATCTGCCACAGCTCCTGCAAGTTCTAATGCATGGGCTGTTTCATTGTCACAATTAATACCAAATCCAGTAAGTACAAGGGCTTTGACTTTCATCATATAAGGTCTCCAAATCTTTTTTCAAAAGCTGATTCAAGGTCATCAACATTAAGATTGATTATTTGATTGCCCGCTGAATTTACAATAAAGTTTTTATCTTTCCTTACAAAACCTATTTCACAGCAGTTTGATTTCCCAATTATTTCTTCAAATTTTGAAGCGTTTTCTTCAGACACGCTTGCAAGAATTCTTCCTGAAGATTCTGAAAAAAGAGTTTTGAAATCTTCAAGTTTTTCATCAGCAAGGACTTTATCAAGTTCTATCTGAACTCCAAATCCACCTGCCATTGAAGAAAATGCCAGGGCTGTAAAAAGACCTCCGTTTCCAAGTGATTTACCTGAGTTTATAAGGCCCTTTGTATTTGAGTCATAATATTTTTTATAAATTTCAAGGTTTGTTTTTTGATTTACAAAAGGAATATTTACTCCCTTTTCATTTAAAAGGCTGTAAAACTCAGAGCCTCCAAGCTCATCAAAGGTTTTTCCAAGAAGATAAATTTTATCCCCTGAGAATTTAAATCCTGAGGTAATAGCTTTTTTACAGTCATCAATTACTCCTGATGCTGAAAACTGCAAAGATTCAGGGGCAGAAACTTTTCTTGTTTCACCGTAAGGCCCTTTTAAATGTCCGTCAACATACATACTGTCCTTACCTGACAAAAGAGGGACTTTATATTCAAGGCAAATGTCTTTTAGAGCAAGACAAGATCTTACAAGTTTTGCAGCTTTTAGTTTACCATCTGGGTTTGTTTTTTCATCAAAGCTTATTCCAGGCCAGCAGAAATTGTCCACCCCGCCTATTTTAAAAGGATCAGCACCTGTTACCACAAGTCTTCTAAATGCCTCATCAACAACAAGCCTTGTCATATTATCAGTGTCAATGTCTGAATATCCCGGATTGATTGCCTGGGTAAACACAAGACCTTTATCAGTTTTTAAGTTTGGTCTTATTACTGAAGCATCTGAAGGAATGTTTTTATTAACTCCTGTAAGAGGCTTTATAACACTTGTTCCCTGAGCTTCATGATCATATTGCCTTGTGATCCATTTTTTGGAACAAATATTTGGAGAAGAAAGAAGTTTGAGACCCAAAAGATTATAATCTGAAGGCGGAGTAATTACAGGTTCATTCATTCCCCTTGATTTTGGAGATGACCATTCTGCTTCAAAATTCCACTGGGGAAATCCTTTTTCGGGAAGATCTATATCAACGTAGGCAATTGTTTTATTATTCCATTTTACATGGAGCATTCCTGAATCTGTATATTCACCTACTATAGTTGATTCAACTTCATGTTTGGCTGAAAGAGAAAGAAATTTATCAATATTTTCCTTTTTAACAGCAGCTGTCATTCTTTCCTGTGATTCTGAAATCCAAATTTCCCAAGGATCAAGTCCTTCATATTTAAGAGGAACTTTTTCCAGATCTACCACACATCCATTACTTAATCTTGCTGACTCGCCTATGGAAGATGAAAGCCCGCCTCCGCCATTGTCTGTGATAAAAGTCATCAACCCAAGATCCCTTGCTTCTAAAAGAAAATCGTGCATTTTCTTTTGGCTGTAAGGGTCTCCTATCTGAACATGGCCAGCTGGAGTGCTTTCTGAAAAAGTTTCTGAAGATGCTGTAACACCGTGAATTCCGTCTTTTCCTACCCGCCCTCCGCAAATTACTATTAATTCACCTGGAGATGTGGTTTTTTCATGGCAGGGTTTTCCATTTACTTCTTTTGGCATAAGACCAAGAGCTGTAACATAAACAAGGCACTTACCTATATATCTATTGTCAAAATATACTTGCCCAAAAGTGGTTGGAACTCCGCTTTTATTTCCACCCTCTTTGGCACCTTCTATAGCTCCGTCAAGCAGTCTTCTTGGGTGAAGTTTGGGTTTTAATTCTCCGTTATAATCTCTTAAACCAGTGCAAAACCCATAACTTCCCATTATAAGTTTGGAGCCAAGGCCTGTTCCCATTATATCTCTGAAAATACCAAGAATCCCAGTCATGGCTCCTCCATATGCTTCCATATTTGAAGGAGAATTATGGGTTTCACCTGTAATTGTATAATTATAGTTTTCATCAAAAACAGCAGCACCTGCATTATCCCACAAAACTGAAACTACCCAGTCAAGCTCATTTTTAAGCTTAATTGTTGGATCTTTAATGCATACCTTGAAAAGATTGTCTATTTCAAACTTTTCTCCTGTGTCTTTGTCAGTATATAAAAATTTTCCCTGGAATGTATTATGATTGCAATGATCACTTCTTGCCTGTGCAATGAATTCAAGCTCTAAATCAGTTGGGTTTGAAAGGCCCAATCCTTTTCTTTTAGAAATTACTTTTTCATCAAAAAAATACTCTCGAATTACAGGGACATCATTGGGATTTAAGGCAAGATTTCTTTCATCGCTTATTTTATTCAATTCATCATCAGTGGAAAAAATAATTTCTTTTACTTCAGGCTGATGATTTAAAACTGCTTTTGGAACCAAATCTTCAGGAAAACCATTTTTAGATACAAAGTCTTTTGAGTAAACCTTCCATGACTGAATTGTCTCATTTGCAAGAAGTTCCCCTGCAATAAGCTCAACTTGTTCATTTGAAAGGTTCTTGCCTTTGATGCAATATCTTTTTCCTGAATAAACTCCATATTCTTTTGGGAACTTTTTTGATAAAATATCTGAAATTGCCTCAACTGCTGTTTTTCCTGGATTATCGCAAACTCCAGGCCTAAAGCCTATATTTATACAAAAATCAAATTCTTCTTCAATCTGTGAAAAAGAATAAATTTCACTAACAGGATTAAAAAAAATCTCTTTTGAAACAAATTCAAATTCTTTTTCAGAGATTGGAAGATCAAAAAGTAAAACATTTATTGTTCTTACTTTTTCAAGTTCCAGATTGAAATATTCCCTTGCCTTTTTTCTTAAACTTTCTCCCTGGGGATCTTTAAGAGAACTTTTAAGGGCTGTTTCCAGCTTGTAGATCATTGGCCCTGCTCCTGTTTATTAGTTAGTGAAACAAAATCTGTCTTTTAACCGACTTTTAAATCTGAGTCTAACTTTTAATCTTTAGTAAAAAAATAAAATTTCAAGTTTTCAATCAATTCTAACTTTAATTTGAAAACAACCTTAAGATATCATTATAAAAAGCAAAAACCATCAGCGTGAGAAGAAGAAAAAGTCCAATCTGCTGGGCAGTTTCTCTTACTTTTATGCTTACTGGCTTTCTTGTCACCATTTCTATTAAAAAAAACATAAGATGTCCACCATCAAGGACAGGCACAGGTAAAAGATTCAAAAGACCAAGATTTATACTTATAAGCGAAATAAAAACCAAAAAACTTGTCAGTCCCTGCTTAGCCTGATCTCCTGCCATTTGAGCAATCATAATAGGACCGCCAAGGTTATCCTTTGAAATTGAGCCGTTTATTAATTTTACTATACCAACAAAAGTAAGCTCAATTACCTTCCATGTCTGGCTTAAACTTTCGGCCATGGCTGAAACAGGTCCTAATTTTTTATTTATTGTTATATTTTTTGCTCCAACTCCAATCAGCCTTCTTTCAAAAGGTTTTCCTAAATGATCTTTTAATTCCTTTATTTCAGGCTCAATTGTTTTTCTTATTCTTTCCCCGTTTCTTTCAAAAACAATTTCAATTGCCGAGTCTGAATCAGAAATTGCTTTAGAAACATCATACCAGGTAAATATTTTTTTTGAATTTATCTCAACAATCCTGTCTTCAGGATTGACACCAGCCTTTGAAGCAGGTGAATCAGGAGCAACTCTTCCAATAATAGAAGGAAGATAGGGTTTTACTCCCAGGGAATATTTTTTTTCCTTTTCTCCAAATAAAGATTCAGAATCAAGAAGAACAGGTTTTAAAACTATTTCTTTTAAATCATTTCCCCTTTTTGCCTTTAAAAGAATATCTTTTCCATTTGATTTTTCAATATTTTTTTCTAGTTCAGTCCATGAGCTTATTTTTTTATCATTAACTGACAAAATCTCATCTCCAGTCAAAAGTTTTCCATAGGAAGGAGTATTTGGTGTAACTTCACCTATTACAGGGGGATAAAAATAGCTTCCGTAAAACATAAAAAGCCCAAAATATAAAATTATGGCAAGAAAAAAATTAAAAAAAGGACCGGCTGCTACAATTATAAACTTTTTCCATACTTCCTTATGGGTAAATGAATATTTTTTTTCTTCTTCACTTAATTCAGTGTCTGGCTCTTCTCCAACCATTTTTACATAACCGCCAAGGGGGATTGCTGAAATCATATAGTGGGTTTCCCCGCTTTTCCATCCAATCACTTTAGGGCCAAACCCTATTGAAAATTTTTCAACACCAACCCCGCATAATCTTGCTGCTATAAAATGTCCGAATTCATGTACAAAAATTAAAATACCAAGAACTATTACAAAAGAAATAATTGTAACCATTATTTAGTCTCCGCTAAACCAGGATTTAAGTTTTAAGTTAGATTGAGTTGATGTATTCAAAAGCCTTGGTTCTTGCAGATTTATCTGCATAAAAGACGTCTTCAATAGATGAAAAAACAAAGACTTCATGGGCTTCCATTACTTTTTCTACAATATAAGGAATTTGATCAAACCTGATTTTTTTGTTTAAAAAGGCACAAACAGCCTCTTCATTTGCCGCATTCATCACACAAGGCATTGACTTTCTAATTAATGCTGATTCAAAAGCAAGCTTGAGTGATTTGAATTTTTCAAAGTCAGGTTTTTCAAAATTTAAGTCAAGCTTGGAAAAATCAGGAAATCCAAAATCTGTTTTAAATCTTTCAGGCCATGAAAGTGAATATAAAATTGCCTCTCTCATATCAGGCTTTCCCAGCTGAGCAATTATGCTTCCGTCAACATAGCCAACCATTGAATGAACAATTGATTGAGGATGGACAACAACTTCTATCATTTCAGGAGAAATGTCAAAAAGAAAACAAGCCTCAATAACTTCCAGTCCCTTGTTCATTAAGGTAGCAGAATCTATTGAAATTTTTGCCCCCATTGACCAGGTTGGATGATTCAAAGCTTCTGATGGAGTTATGTTTTTAAATTCTGAAATATCCTTTGTTCTGAAAGGCCCTCCTGAAGCCGTAAGAAATATTTTTGCAACCTCTTGTTTCTGATTGCCTTCCAAACATTGAAAAATTGCACTGTGTTCACTGTCAATGGGAAGTATTTTAAGATTTCTTTTTTTTGCTTCATTTATAACAATGTCTCCTGCAGCAACAAGAGACTCCTTATTTGCAAGGGCAATATCTTTATTTGAATAAATTGCTTGAATTGTGGGCTTTAATCCTGCACTTCCAACTATTGCTGAAACCACAACATCAATTTCACTTTGAGATACAGATTCACAATAGCCTTGATCTCCAAAAACAATTTTTGTGTCAAACCTGCTTCCCAGCCTTGATTTTAGCTCATCTGCGTCTTTTTTTTCAAAAATCGATGCAATCTTTGGCCTGAATTCTTTTATCTGCTCGATTAAAAGGTCAATGTTTGATTTACAGCAAAGAGAAATTATCTCAAACTTATCAGGAAATCTCCTGACAATATCAAGAGTATTAACACCAATGGAACCAGTTGAGCCAAGAACTGCAATTTTTTTCATTACAAACCCTTAAAAAATATAAAGAATATAAAACACAGGCACAGCAAATAAAAGACCGTCAACTCTATCAAGGATTCCTCCATGACCGGGCAGAATATTACCAGAATCTTTAATTCCAAACACTCTTTTTGTCATTGATTCAAAGAGATCTCCAAGAGGAACAATAGCTCCTGCACAAAGACCGCAAAATAAAGCATTAACAAAAGGCAGCTCCTGGAAAAAAAGAAATCTGCAAATTACTGCTGCCAAAACTGACAAGAAAAAACCACCGACAAAACCTTCAATTGTTTTTTTGGGGCTTACATTTTCCATAAGCTTATTTTTACCAAATTTTCTGCCAGCGTAAAAAGCACCTGTATCAGATGCAAAAACTGCAATCAAAAGAAAAAACACTCCTCTTGGTCCTGTTTCTATCATTATTCTTGAGGCAAAAGATAAAAAAAACGATGTATAAATAAATCCGCTTAAAGTATAAAGACTTCCTTTAAAATGAGCTTCTGTTCCGTCAAAGCTTTTTAAAAGAAAAAAAAGAACAATTCCGATTGAAAAGATTGCGAAAAGGATATGAACAGATATTGAAAAAAAAGATGAAAAGTAAAGAACCGGAATTAAGAAAAAAGGGATATTTCTAAATTTTTCAAGGGAATAATGTTTGCTATCAGTGATTTTCTGCCATTCATAAAAACCTATAGCTGAAACAAAAAAAAGAAAAATACTAAATAAAAAAGCCCCTCCTTTTAAAATCAGCAATACCAGGAGAGGCAGGGCAAATAAAGCAGTGATCCAACGATTTTTGTGCGAACTTTCCACAATTTATCCTTTTGTTTTTTAAACTTTTCCAAATCTTCTGTCTCTTGTCTGAAACTGTCTTATTATTTCAATGAATTCTTCCTTTGAAAAGTCAGGCCAAAGTGTTTTTGTAAAAAAAAGCTCTGAGTAAGAAAGCTGCCACATCATAAAATTGCTAAGCCTCATTTCTCCGCTGGTTCTTATAAGAAGGTCAGGATCTGGAAAGCCTTTTGTGTATAAATTTTCTGAAATTGTTTCATCGGTTATTTCTTCAGGCTTTAAAAGTTTATTTTCAACTTTTTCTGCAATTTTTCTTACAGAATGAACAATCTCGTTCCTTCCTCCATAGCTCAAGCAAAGATTAAGACACATGGTTGAATTTGAACTGGTTTCTTCCATCAAAGCCTTGAGATTGTTCAATACTTTTTTGGGTAACTTTTCAAGTTCGCCAAAGGCATTGAGCCTTATGTCATTTTCTAAAAAATTACTTCTTTCATTTTTTATAAACCTGTCAAGAAGGTTCATGAGAGCAGATACTTCAGTTTTAGGCCTATTCCAATTTTCTGTGGAAAAAGCATAAAGGCTTAGATTTTTAACACCGATTTCCCTGGAAAGCTCAACTATTCCCCGGATCGCATCTGCACCTTTTTCATGCCCCTTGACTCTGTTCATCAGCCTTTTTTTGGCCCACCTTCCGTTACCGTCCATTATCACAGCAATATGGACAGGGAAGTTTTCCTTTGAAAGGGAGTATTTTTTTAAAAAATTTTCTCTTTTAGAATTCAAGAATTTCCTTTTCCTTGGCTTTGTTCACCTCATCAATTTCTTTGATATGGGAATCTGTAAGCTTTTGAACTTCATCCTGACCTCTAAACATCTCATCTTCTGAAATGTCACCATCACTTTTAAAAGTTTTTAAACTTTCATTTGAGTCTCTTCTCACATTTCTTACACCAACTTTATAATCTTCACAGATCTTGTTTACCTGTCTTACAATTTCTTTTCTTCTTTCTTCTGTAAGAGGAGGAATTGAAAGCCTGACAAGCTTTCCGTCGCTTGAAGGTGTAATACCAATATTTGCCTTTAATATAGCTTTTTCAATTTCTTTAATGGCAGTGGCATCCCAGGGCTGGATAACAACAAGTCTACTTTCTGGAACAGTTATTGAAGCAAGCTGATTTAGAGGAGTTCTTGCTCCATAATATTCTACAACAACTGAATCAACAAGACCTGTTGAAGCTCTTCCTGTTCTTACTTTAAGAAGTTCCTGGTTAAGAGTTTCAAGAGTTTTTTTCATTTTGTCTTTTGTATCTTTTAGAACTTCGTTAATCATAGTCTTATCCTTTGCTGTTATTTCTTATGATAGTGCCCACCTGAGTTCCCGAAATTATACTGTCAATGGCACCTTTTTGTCTCAATTTAAAAACACATAGAGGAAGATCATGATCCATGGCAAGTGAAATTGCTGTCATATCCATAACTTTAAGCTGTTTTTCAAGCACATCCATATAGGTAAGGTTTTTATACATTACAGCATCAGGATTTTCTTCAGGATCCTTATCGTAAACTCCGTCAACCTTTGTAGCTTTTAAAAGAATCTGGGCATGAATTTCATGGGCCCTTAATACTGCTGCTGTATCTGTTGTAAAATATGGACTCCCTGTTCCTGCACCAAAAATCACTATTCTTTTCTTTTCCAAATGCCTAACAGCTCTTCTTAAAATAAAGGGTTCTGCAACCTCATCCATAAAAATTGCACTTTGAACTCTTGTGGGAATCCCTCTTCTTTCCAAGGCGTTCTGCAATGCCAGGCTATTCATCACAGTTGCAAGCATTCCCATATAATCAGCAGGAGCTCTGTCCATTCCGTAGGTTCCTGCTGCAATCCCTCTAAATATGTTTCCTCCGCCTACAACCACTGCAACTTCAACATTTTTATTGTAAAGTTCTTCCAGCTCGGAAGCAACATATTTAAGGGTGTCAGGGCATAAACCATAGCCCTTGTCACCCATAAGTGCCTCACCGCTTAATTTGAGAAGAACTCTTCCAAATTTTGGTTCAGCCAATTATCAGCCTCCAATCTGGAATCTGGAAAAATTTTTGACAACTATATTTTCACCCATTTTTGCAATAAGTTCAGTAAGTACATCTTGTACTGAAACCTTAGGATCTTTTACATAGGGCTGAGTTAGAAGGCAGGCATCTTTGTAGAATTTTTCCATTTTACCGTCTACAATTTTGGAAATAATATTTTCAGGCTTGCCCATTTCCCTTACCTGCTCTTCATAAACTTTTCTTTCTCTATCGCACAAATCTTTAGAAAGATCTTCAGGAACTATTGCTTCAGGTGCACTTGCTGCAATATGCATTGCCAAATTTTTACAAAACTCAATAAAATCATCATTTTTTGCAACAAAATCAGTTTCACAATTTACTTCCACAAGAACCCCGATTTTACCGCCCATATGGATATATGATTCAATTCTTCCTTCTGAAGCATCTCTTCCAGCTTTTTTCTGAGCTGTTGCAAGCCCTTTTGTCCGAAGGAAATCAACTGATTTTTCTATATCTCCTCCACATTCCTTCAAGGCCTGCTTACAGTCCATTATTCCTGCACCGCTTTTATCACGTAGCTCTTTAACCATCTGAGCACTAATTTCTGCCATATTAAAATCTCCTTAATTATATTTATATGCTGAACAAGTATTTTTTTCTATCTATCTAAATAAGAATTAAAATTTACACTAAAAGCCTGATAAAAACAATTTTTAGCAAATTAAACCTTATACCGATCAGGCTTATAAAACGAATCCAGATCTGTTGTAAAACATATCCGGATTCTTTATTTAATTCTTTAATTATATATAAATTATGCTTCAGAAGCTTCTGGAGAGCTCTTTTTCTTTACAACCTCTATAACGGGGCCATCTTCGCCTTCTGAAATAACTTTTCTTTCCCCAGGCTTAAGATTGGCAGATCTTTCAGATTTCACCTCTTGGTTTTTATCTGATTCAGACTGAACTCTTTCCTCATATCTTCTTCTGCCCTCTATACAAGCATCGGCAATTTGTGAAGTAATAAGAGAAATAGAACGGATAGCATCATCATTACCCGGAATTATATAATCAATTCCATCAGGATCACAATTGGTATCAACAAGGGCCACCACAGGAATATTCAGTTTGTTTGCCTCTTTCACTGCAATTGATTCATTTTTTGGATCAATTACAAAAACTGCTCCTGGAAGGTTTCTCATATTCTGAATACCGCCAATATTTGAATCAAGCTTAGCTCTTTCCTTTAAAAGTAAAATTTTTTCTTTATTTGGGAAAAGCTCAATTCTTCCGTCATTTTCAATTTCATGAAGATACTTAAGTCTTTCAACACTTTTTCTCATTGTCTTGAAGTTTGTAAGCATACCCCCAAGCCATCTGTTCTGAACATAGAACATTTCACAACGGTTTGCTTCTTCATAAATCACATCTCTTGATTGTCTTTTTGTTCCTACAAATAAAACACTTTGACCTTCTTCACATACTTCCTCAATAAAACTGTATGCTTTTTTAAACATTTCTAAAGTTTGCTGAAGATCAACAATATATATTCCGTTTCTTGCACCGAATATATAGGGTTTCATCTTGGGATTCCATCGTCTTGTCTGATGTCCGAAATGCACTCCTGCTTCAAGCAGATCTCTCATTGATACGTAAGCCATAATTTTCTCCTGAGTTTGGTTGTTCACCCGCACCCATCGTCTTTTATCCCGACCATTACGGCACCGGGGATAAAAATCAAGATGCGTGTTTTATGTAAAACAGCTTTTAATAACAAATATTGTATTTATTTTCAAGAGACTAGTGAAACTTAAAGTCTTTTTATCACTGCCACCCTGTCCCTATTACCGTAATCTTTAACCATTTCAACAAAACTTAAATTTTTATTTTCCCCTGAAAGAGCTTGAATTCCCTGTTTTTGATCAAAACCTGCCTCCATCACCAAAAAACCGTCTTTTTTCAGAAAAAGATCGGCTTTTTTTATAATTTCACCAACACATAAAAGGCCGTTTTCGCCTCCGTCAAGAGCAGAAACAGGCTCATAAAGTCTTATTTCAGGCTGGAGAAAATCAATATCAGAAGTTTTAATATAAGGTGGATTTGAAACAATAAGATCAAAACCATGCTTAAAGCTGATACCTGAAAACCAGTTTGTATTAAGAAAAAAAATTCTTGATAAAACCTTGTTTTTTTCTGAGTTAGTTCTGGCTCTTTTTAAAGCTTCCAAAAATATATCAACAGCTATAATCTTTGAATTTTTAAAATAATTAGCCAGGGAAACAGCTATTATCCCGCTTCCTGTGCCAAGCTCAAGGATTTTAAGATTTTCATCTTTTTTCTCCGAATAAAGCTCAATTACAACTTCAATAAGTTTTTCAGTATCAGGACGGGGGATTAAAACATTGGAATCAACATAAAAATCAAGATCAAAAAAGGACTTTTCATTTGTTATGTATGATACAGGTTCAAAATCTGCTCTTCTTTTGATAAAGGACTTGAACAATTTAAGTTCATTGTTTGACAAGGGCTTTTCAAAATTAGTGTAAAGATCAATTCTAGAGCATTTAAGAGCGGAACAAAGCAAAAGCTCAGCCCCAAGCCTTGGAGACTCAATATCTTTTGACTTAAAATATGATTCAGTCCAGCTTAAAATTTTTGAAATTGTCCAGACCTCTGATGTTTTCACCTTATGATTGCTGCTCATCTTGCAAAGCCTTTGCATTATAATGAGCTAAAAGTGCATCTGTCAAAGGGTCAAGCTCCCCTTCCATTATCTGTTCAATTTTATAAAGTGTAAGATTTATCCTGTGATCAGTAACTCTTCCCTGGGGGAAATTATAAGTACGGATTCTCCCGCTCCTGTCACCTGTTCCTACCTGTTCTTTTCTATCAAGAGATCTTTTTTCGTTTTGTTCTGAAATCATTACATCAAGAATTCTGGCCTTCAAAACCTTCATGGCCTTTTCTTTATTCTTATGCTGTGATTTTTGATCCTGACAGGTGGAAACAACTCCTGTGGGCAAATGAGTGATGCGAACTGCAGAGTCTGTTGTATTTACAGACTGCCCTCCAGGACCTGTTGCCCTGAAATAATCAACTCTTAAATCTGAAGGATCTATCCGCAGATCAACATCCTCAGCTTCGGGCAAAACAGCCACAGTAACAGCAGAGGTATGAATTCTTCCCTGGGTTTCAGTTGTGGGAACTCTTTGAACTCTATGGGTACCGCTTTCATACTTGAAAGTTCTATAGGCATTTTTCCCTTTAACATGGGCAATAACTTCCTTAAAACCACCTGCACCTGAAAAACTGGAGTCCATTATTTCAATTTTCATATTTTTGGATTCTGAATACTTTGTATACATCTTAAAAAGATCAGCCGCAAAAAGACCGGCCTCATCTCCCCCAGTTCCTGCCCTTATTTCAAGAATAACGTCTTTTGAATCATTGGGATCTGTTGGAACCAAAAGTATTTTCAGCTCTTTAGCAATTTTTTCCTTTTCTTCCTCAAGATCAGGAAGTCCTTCATAGGCAAGCTCCCGAATTTCGAGATCTTCATCTTTTGTAAGCTCTTTGTGTTCAGCTATTTCAGAATCAATCTCCTTATACTCTTTGTACTTATCAACAAGAGATATAAGCTCTCCATGCTCTTTCATATATTTCTGGTAGCTGTCCCTGTCTTTAATAACATCAGGATCACTCAATAACTGCTCGAGCTTCTCGAACCTGTCCAAAACACCTTCAAGTTTTTCATACATAATTTAGATACCCATAAAAAAACAAAAGCGTTCTTTTATAAAAAAAGGAAACGCTTTTTCTGAAATTTAGCAAAAAAGTTTACTTCTTACCTAGCTTCTCCTTGTAATCGCCGAATTTCTTTCTAAATCTATCCACACGCCCTTCGGTATCAACAAGTTTCTGCTTTCCTGTAAAAAAAGGATGACATTTTGAGCAAATCTCAACGTTCATATCTTTTTTTGTTGCTCCCACTTCAAAAACATGGCCACAGGCACATGTTATAGATGTTTTTTCATATTCAGGATGAATTCCCTGCTTCATTTTCTCTCTCCTGTATCACTTTATTTTTTAAAAGAGTAATTGAACAAATACAATTGTTTGAACAATCACTAAGCGTTCATTGACTCCAAAAATTCTTCATTACTTGAAGTGCCGCCCATTTTATCAATCAAAAATTCCATGCTGTCAACACTATTTAGGTTGGCAAGCAATTTTCTTAATATCCATACCCTGTTAAGTATATTCTTATCAAGGAGAAGATCTTCTTTTCGTGTTCCTGACTTTTTAATATCAATTGCAGGGTACACTCTTCTGTCTGCAAGCTTTCTATCAAGAACTATTTCCATATTACCTGTTCCCTTGAATTCTTCAAAAATAACCTCATCCATCCTGCTGCCTGTATCAATCAGAGCAGTGGCTATAATTGTGAGGCTGCCGCCTTCTTCAACATTTCTTGCGGCACCAAAAAATCTTTTAGGTCTGTGCAGAGCATTGGAATCAACCCCTCCAGATAATACTTTTCCGCTTGGTGGTATCACAGAGTTGTAAGCCCTGGCAAGCCTTGTGACTGAATCTAAAAGAATAACAACATCTTTTTTGTGCTCAACAAGCCTTTTTGCTTTTTCAATAACCATCTCGGCTACCTGAACATGTCTTTCTGCAGGCTCATCAAAAGTGGAGCTTATAACCTCAGCTTTAACATTCCTGGCCATATCTGTTACTTCCTCGGGCCTTTCATCAATAAGAAGAACCATTGGGATCACATTCTTGTGATGGGCGATTATACTATTTGCTATATTCTGTAGAAGAACAGTCTTTCCAGCTCTTGGAGGAGAAACTATAAGGCCTCTTTGCCCAAAACCAATCGGGGCTAAAAGATCCATTATTCTCATTGAATAATTGTCTTTTCTTGATTCAAGGTTGATTTTTACATCTGGATAAAGGGGAGTGAGATTATCAAAAAGTGTTTTTTCTCTTGCTATATTAGGATCTTCATAATTTATTGCTTCTACTTTTAAAAGGGCGAAATATCTTTCAGTATCCTTTGGCTGCCTAATCTGCCCAGAAACTGTATCCCCGGTTCTTAAGTTAAATTTTCTGATCTGGGACGGGGAAACATAAATGTCGTCAGGTCCGGGGAGATAGTTGTAGTCCGGAGCCCTTAAAAAGCCGAAACCGTCAGGAAGGACTTCCAAAGTCCCCTCTCCGTATATTGCTCCGTTTTTATCAATATGATGCTGAAGGAGAGCAAAGATAAGCTCCTGCTTAAGCATTCCTGCAGGACAGTCTATTCCGTAGTTTTTAGCCATGGAGGCAAGATCTGCCACAGTCATTTTCTTAAGAGAGGAAAGATTCACTGAGTCTATTTTTTTTAAAGACTGCTTCTTTTGCCCGTTGGTTTTAGTAGATTTCATTTAATCACCTAATAAGATTAATAATATATTTTTTTAATAATTTAATTGCGGATTGTTTCAACACAAGGATGTTTCTTTATAATACCATTTGCTTTTCTGATGAATTTAATTGTCAGGAAGAGCCTATTGTACGGCAGGTTATCCAATATAATTAAATTAGTTACTAAACAAAGTCAAGGGTTTAATTCAGCTCTTTTAGAATAATTGCAACTTGTTTTTCAAGCTCTTCAATTCCCAATTCATTATAAATAACAAAATCAGAATCACTTGCTTTTTTATCAAGAGGAATTTGTGAATTAACAAGACCTTTTGCACTTTGATATGACTGGCCATCCCTTTCCATTACTCGCTTAATCTGTAATTTTTTGGAGCAGTATACAGTAACAATAAAGTCAAAAAAATCTTGCATTCCTGCTTCAAAAAGCAAAGGAGCTTCCACGCAAAAAAACTTTTCCCCTGCCTTAAGGTGTTTTTCTTCTTCATAAGAAAGAAGCCTAAATACCTCAGGGTGAATCAAGTCTTCCAAAATTTTTTTATCCCCTGGATTTTTTATCAGCCTGTCTCTCAAAAAAGCCCTGTCAAGCCCCCCTGATTTACTGACTGAAGATTTTCCAAAGTGTTCAACTATTTTGTTAAATGCAGGCCGGCCGGGTTCTACAGCAACCCTGGAAAGATAATCCAGATCTGAAAATGCTATGTTTTTACTCTTGAAAATTTTAGCAACAGTAGACTTCCCGCTGCCGGGTCCGCCGGTCAATCCTATGCGAACCAAAAAAATCCTCCCTGATGCAGCTTATTAAAGTTAACAGGTTTTAATACTATAATTTCGCTCCATTGCAAGAATTTTTTTATTTTTTTATTCGAACTGACTTAACAAAAGCATACAAAAGGATTTTAAAAAGACTGTGTTTTTGAAAAATTAAGGTAAGAATAACCAAAAATTAAAACAAACACAACATATTCATAATTATTCAGATAAAAATGAAACTGTCAATAATACATTTACAAGATTATTAAAACCTAATATATGTTACTAGTTAAATCTTAGTTGACAAAAAAACTTATCCTATTAGTTTTTTTAACCTGAGCTCTAAATGTTTTCTGGCAAAACTTTTAGCAAAAAAATGACAACAAGGGCTATTTTGGATAATAAGTTTAAATTATCAGCTCAAAAACTAAATTAATTTTAAAACAATTTGTAAGTATAAAACATTATATTCAAAAAAGGAGAAATTATGAACATTCTTATTTTTGCACCAAACGGTGGGGGTAAAGGAACCCAGGCTTCACTTATCAAAGACAAATACAAAGTTTCACACATTGAATCAGGCGGTATTTTCCGTGAAAACATCAAAGGCGGTACAGAACTTGGGAAAAAAGCCAAAGAATTCATTGATAAAGGTGACCTTGTTCCTGATGATATAACCATTCCCATGATCCTTGACACCCTTAAAAAGCCAGAAAATGCAGGCGGATGGCTTCTTGACGGATTCCCCAGAAACAAGGTGCAGGCTGAAAAACTTGATGAGGCTCTTAAAGCAGAAAATATGAAGGTTGATTATGTTGTTGAAATCAAACTTGACAGAGAAATTGCCAAGGGAAGAATCATGGGCAGAAGACTTTGTGAAAATGACAACGGACATCCAAACAATGTAAACATTGATGCAATCAAGCCCAACGGCGATAAGTGCAGAGTTTGCGGAGGTGCTCTTTCAACACGTGCCGATGACCAGGATGAATCAGCAATCAACAAGCGTCATGATATTTACTATGATGAAACAACCGGTACTCTTGCTTCAGCATACTATTTCAAGGATCTTGCTGAAAAAGGCGAAACAAATTATGTTGTTCTTGAAGGTGATGCACCAATCGATACTGTTAAAGAAGCACTTATGAAAGCTCTTGACTAATTTTAAATATACCGCAGATTTTTTCTGCGGTTTTTTATTGCATAGTTCAAAAATTTATAGTATATCCTTAAAGTTTTTAAAAATCTAAGTAAAGGGGTGATCTACTTGAAGGATATCGAAGTCAAAGTTCACGATGAAGATCTGGAAAAAGCGCTTAAAGTGCTTAAGAAAAAAATCCAGAACGACGGACTTTTCAAGCGTCTTCGTCTTAAAAAATATTTTGAAAAGCCAAATGAGCTTAAAAGACGTAAAATGCGAGAAGCAAGAAGACGTCAGCGTATTGCAGATTCAAAACGCAGAAGTTTTAGAAAATAATTTAAAATATCCTTTGTCCAAGTTTTAAAGCCCGGTCTTAAGGCCGGGTTTTTTTATTTATTAAATCAATATTTTGAATTTAATTTTTATTCTATTTATATAAAAACCAGTTAAATTTATTTTTATGGACATTAATTCTAAACTAAACTTACTTTTTTCAAAAACAGCCTCTGGAATTAAACCAGGACTTGAGGTAACCAAAAATCTCCTCCAAAATTTAAACAATCCCCAAACCAGCTTTATAAGTATTCATATTTCAGGTACCAACGGCAAAGGTTCCACAGCTTCATATATTGCAAAAGTTTTAGAAGAATACGGCTTAAAAACAGGTCTTTACACCTCTCCTCATCTTTATGATTTCAAAGAAAGAATTAAAATTTGCGGAAAGATGATAGAAAACAAATCTTTAGTCAGGCTTTTTGATCTAATAGAAAAAAATGATACAGGAAAAAGAAAATCGACTTTTTTTGAATTTACCACAGCTCTTGCTTTTAAATATTTTGAAGAAAACAAGGTTGAAGCAGCAGTAATTGAAACAGGAATGGGGGGAAAGTTTGACTCAACTAATCTTATCATTCCCCACTTGTCAATAATTACCAATGTAACTATGGATCATCTGGATTTTCTTGGAAATAAAATTGAACTTATCGCTTATGAAAAGTCAGGTATAATAAAAAAAAACATCCCTGTAATTACAGGAGAAACCAACCCAAAAGTTCTTAAAATCATAAGTGAAAAAGCCATAAAAAACAATTCTGACCTATTTGCAATAAACAAAGACTTTAAAATTGAAAAACTCAATGGAAGTTTTTTTCTTAATCATATTAATAACTTAGAACTCAAGCCTCATCTTCCAGGAATGCATCAAATAATAAACTCAGGTCTTGCCGCATTTGCCTGTCTTAAATTAAATGAATTTTATCCTGAAATATTTAAGATAAAAAAACACCAGATTGAAGATGGAATTAAAAAAACCAAATGGAGAGGAAGGCTTGAAAAAATTTTAAACTCACCTGAGTTTATTGTAGATTGTGCACATAATCCCGATTCATCAAGAGCTTTAAGAAACTTTCTTAGGGATAAAAATAAAAAGATAATTTTTGTTTTTGGATCTTTAAATGACAAGGATTATTTGAAAAACCTAAAAATTCTTGAGCCTTTAGCCAAAACCTTTATATTTACAAAACCCGATTCTCCAAGAGCATTGAATCCAATTGAGCTTAAAAACTTAACAAAAATCAATTCTTTTCTTGAACCTGACCCCGTAAAAGCCTGTTTAAAAGCAATAAAAATTGCATCAAAAGACGATCTTATTTGTGCGGCCGGCTCAATTTACCTTTCTGGAAAAATAATTGAGGCTTTTGATAAAAATAATATTTTTGTTTAAAGCTCTAATTTTTTATTTTTTTTATACACTCATAAATCCCAATAGCTGCTGCAGAAGATGCATTAAGTGAGGTAACCGGCCCTTTTTGTTCAATTTTAAAAACAAAATCAAGGTTTTTTTTAACAAGAGGTCGAATTCCCTTACCTTCACTTCCAACAACAAGCCCAAAAGGCGAGCTTAGACTAGACTTTTCAATTATATCTTTCCCGCTTCCATCAAGACCGCCGATCCAAAAACCGGCAGCTTTAAGATCTTTTATTGAATTTACAATATTTGTCTGGACAATAAGGGGAATATACTCCAGGGCTCCTGCAGAAACTTTTGAAGCAAAGGGAGTAGGACGAACTGATCTGTCTTTGGGTATTATAAGGACATCAGCACCAAGGCACAAGGCTGAACGTGCTATTGAACCAAGATTCAAAGGGTCCTCAAGGTTATCTAAAATAACTGCAAAAGGGTTTTTAAACTTATTGGAATTTAAAAATTCATTAAAATCATAAAAAGGAATCATAGTTGCCTCTGCAGCAATTCCCTGATGGTTTTTAGCCTTTGAAAGCTCTGAAATTTTTTCCTTATCTGTTGGAACAATCTTTATTTTTCTTTTTTCTGCTTCTTGTCTAATTTCATCTGAAAAACTGTTTTTTTCAGTTAAATAAATCTTATTTATTTTCCTTTTACCTGCTTTTACAGCTGAAATTACACTATGATTACCAAATAGAATTTCTGTTTTTGACATATTCCGCCTTCAGGAAATTTCTTTTTCAATTAAATTTTTAAGTTCATTTGAAGCTTTTTTAAAATCATCATTTACAATTATATGGTCAAAGATTTCTGAAGCCTTAATTTCAGTTTCAGCGGCAACAAGTCTTTTTTTAATTATCTCTTTACTGTCAGTCCCCCTTTTTTCAAGTCTTTTTCCAAGCTCTTCAATGGAAGGAGGATTGATAAAAATTAAAACAGCAGGATTAAACTTTTTTTTAATTGCTTTTGCTCCCTGAATATCTATTTCCAAAAGAATATTTTTTCCAGCCTGAATTGATTTATAAAGATAATCCTTTGAGGTACCATAGTAGTTTCCATAAACAAGAGCATATTCAGCAAACTTGTCTTCTTTTATCCAGGACTCAAAAGTTTTTTTATCTGTAAACAAATAATCTTTTCCATCAATTTCACCTTTTCTTGGTTCACGGGTTGTGTATGAAACAGAAAAACAAAGATCTTTAATCTCTTTTAAAAGATAATTGCAAAGACTGGATTTACCTGCACCAGAAGGTGCTGAAATTACAAAAATTTTGCCTCTTTCCATATTTTAAAAAATCTCCTCATCATCCAAAGGAAGACTGCCTTCCTTTTCCCGGCCCAAAGAAACAAACCTGTTTGAAATTGTTTCAGCCTGAATTGCAGACAAAACAATATGATTGCTATCTAAAACAATAATGGATCTTGTTCTTCTGCCATGGGTAGCATCCACAAGCCTCCTATCGTCTTTTGCATTATCTTTCAGCCTTTTCATTGGTGCTGAATTTGGAGAAAGAACAGCAACCACTCTTTCAGCCGCCACTGTGCTTCCAAAACCTATATTTAAAAGAAGCTGCTGATTTAATTTAAACTTAGAAGATAAACTTTTCCCCATGGAAGAGTTTTTAGTCATTATGCTAAACCTTTTAATTTTAGAAATTAACAAAACTAAACAAATATTTTTAAGTTATGATAAAAGTATGACTTAAACTTTCAACACTTTCTAAATAAACTCTTTTTTTATTCCTGAATTAAGCGATTTTACCTTATTCAGGTTATTCAATATTTTGAACCTGCTCTCTTAGTTTCTCAAGCTCAGATTTAATCTCAACACAATTTTTTGAAATTTTTACACTCCCTTGTTTAACCCCGAGAGTATTGATCTCACGATGAAGCTCCTGGAGCAAAAAGTTAAGATTCCTTCCAGGAGAAGAATCAGAATCCATGTATTTTTTAAACTGAATAAGATGGGTTTTAAATCTTAAAATTTCTTCTGAAACATCAGTTTTATCAGCAAGAAAAGCTGCTTCCTGGGCAAATCTTGACTCATCTATTTCCAGCTCTGCTGAGGAAACCAGATCTTTTATTTTCAATTGGAGCTTATTAAAATATTCCTTTGCAGCATTTTCAGATTCAGCTTCAATTTCCTTTATCAAAGAATCAATCAAAGAAAGTCTTTCGCAAAAATCATTATAAATAACTTCGCCTTCCAGCTTTCTTGCTTTTATTAAGGCTGAAAGCATTTCATCCATTACTTCATTTAAAAGACCAAGATATTTTGTATTATCTTTTTTCTCATTTTTCTTTATCACCCCATCGGATTTTAAAATCTGCTCAATTTTAATTTCCTCTTTGATCCCAAGCTCATTCCTAAGTTTTTCATAAATATTGAAATATGCTTTTGCCTTGTCAGAATCTATGGAAATCAAAGCATCATTTTCACCCAAATCTTCAAAGTAACACTTGATTTCCACCCTGCCCCTTGAAATTACTGAAGAAATCTTTTTTTTTATAATTTCCTCAAGATCTGCAAAATCTGATGAAACTTTTAATGCAATGTCTAAAAATCTGCTATTGTAAGTTCTTGCTTCAACAGATATTTTAAGATCTTCCTTTGTTTTTTCAGCTCTTGAATACGAGGTCATGCTTAATATCATGGAAACTCACTTTCATTAACTAGCATCTTTAATATTTTTTTGCCTGCCAAAATCAGGCTTTAATTGAATTAAAAAGCAATAGATATCTTCTTGAAGTTAAAAAAAAATCACAAACTTCTTTTTCCCTGTAATCAGAATAGGTCCAATCATAAAAAATAATTTGATTTTTTGTAAAGGAAAACTCAACTTCTGCAAAAACACTATTCCCAAGATAAATTCTATGGGGAAAATTTTTGAATGTAGACAATACATAGTTGTCAGGAGTTAAAATTCCGGGATCTAAATTTATAGTTCTTTTATTTTCTTCAAGATATTTATTTTCTATTTCATAGGTCTTATGCTTGATATTCAAAAGACTGTCCTGATTAACAGGATTTTTAAAACAAACAAACCTTTTACTTAATTTTTTCCCCATTTCGTTTTCATAATAATCTGAAAAGGAAAAATCTAACCAGGCACTGACTAGAAAACAACTTCCAAATTCTTTTTCAAGCTCTTTTAATGCAAAAGCAAAAAGCCTTTTATCGTTTGTCATTATAGCTATAACAACAAGTCCTTTGCCCGGGGAAAAAGGCTTACTCATAAGTTTTACTCATTGTCCAGAGAAACAGCTTCTTCAGGAAGCATTACAGGAATACCTTCCTTTACCGGAAACTTTATTTTGCATTTCTCACATATTAAAAAATTTTGATCAGCTGACTCCACAACATCACCCTTGCACACAGGACATGCAAGAATATCCAGCAATTGTTTGTCCAATCCCATTTTATTTCCTTTCAGATTAATAAATTCCGCCATTTATACCAATAACCTGCCCTGTAATATAGGAAGCTTCTTCAGAGCATAAAAAACCTGCTACAGCTGCAACTTCAACTGCAGTTCCAAATCTTTGTAAAGGTATTGTTTTAACAATTTCTTCTTTGTCAAGGGAATCGGTCATTTCAGTTTCAATAAAACCCGGACTTAAAGCATTTACTGTTATATTTCTTGGCCCAATTTCTTTGGAAAGAGATTTTATTGCCCCTATAAGACCAGCCTTTGAAGCTGAATAATTTATTTGACCGGGAACTCCTGCCTGACCTGAGGTTGAAGAAATCCCCAAAATTCTTCCCCATTTATTTTTAAGCATCAATTTTACAGCAGGTTTTGCCAGATTAAAAAAAGCTGTAAGATTTACATCAATTACCCGATCCCAGTTCTCATCTTTCATTCTAACTGCAAGACCGTCTTTTCTTATTCCTGCACTATGAACAAGAATATCAAGCCTTTTTTCTATTTCAGTTATTTTTTTAAACTCATCTTTGCATGCTTTTCTATCAGTTACATCAAAACAGGCAAGTCTTCCTTCTCCTCCAAAATTTTCAATCTGCTCAAGAACTTGCTTTGCCTGATTTTCAGAAGAAGAATAATTGATTATCACTTTAAAACCCATTTCTGCAAGCTTTAAGGCTACAGCTTTTCCAATCCCCCTTGAAGCCCCTGATACAAAGGCTGTTCTTTTTTCTATTCCCATTTGATATCTCCTTAAAGTAATGAGGTAACTTCATTTACACAATCATACAAAACCTCAAGTTCTTCTTTTGTAATGCAATAGGGAGGAAGAAAATACAATACATTGCCAAGGGGTCGTAAAAGAAATCCTTTTTTTAAAAACTCTTTTTTCAAAAAAGAGCCCACCTTGTCAAGGTATCCTCCGCCTGGTGTTTTTATATCAAAAGCCATTATTGTTCCGCAAATTCTTATTTTTTCAACATTTTTATTGTTTTCAAACTTTTTTATGCCTTCCCTGTGCCAGGCTTCAATTTTTTCATAATTTTTATTTTCCATCAATAATTTTAAAGAGGCAACTCCTGCAGCACATCCTATGGGATTTGCAGTATATGAGTGTCCATGAAAAAAAGTTTTTAAAGGATCATCAGAATAAAATGACTGATAGATTTCATCTGTACAAAATGTTCCGGCAAGAGGCATAAAACCCCCTGTAATTCCTTTTGAAACGCAGATAATATCAGGATTTGTCTTTGCTTTTAAACAGGCAAACAAATCCCCTGTCCGCCCAAATCCTGTCATTACCTCATCATAGATAACAGGAATTTCAAATTCTTTCATTGTTTCTTCAATTTTTCTTAAAAAAACAGGCCTTGCCATATTCATCCCACCTGCTCCCTGAACAAGAGGTTCTATGATCAAGCCAGCAATTTCTGAACCTTGATTTTTAAGAATTTTCTTTAAACTTTCAATAACCAAGTTTTCTTTTATTTCTGCTTTTTTATCACCTTCAAAAGTGGAGGGATATTCAAGATAAATTGTATCAAACAAAAGTTCTTTAAATTGATCTGTAAAAATAGACCTGCCTCCAACAGACATGGCTCCCAAAGTGTCGCCATGATAGGCATTTTCAAAGGCAATAAATTTTCTTCTGTTTTTATCCCCCTTGTTTTTCCAATATTGAAAAACCATTTTTAAACCTACTTCAACAGCAGTTGAACCATTGTCTGAATAAAACATTTTGGAAATTTTTAAAGGAAGAAGTTCAACAAGATTTTTAGAAAGAACCTCAGCATTTAAGTGGGTAAATCCCGCACAAATAACCTGTTCTAAAGTTTTTGCCTGATCTCCGATTGCTTTTGCAACAACCTTATTTCCATGGCCGTGGATAGTTACCCACCAGCTTGAAATTGCATCTAAAATTTTTCTTCCATCTTTTGTAAAAAGATAAGAACCCTCTCCTTTTACTATTTCTATAACTTCACCAACTTCTTTCATCTGAGTGAAAGGAAGCCAGAAATTTGAATTTTTGTTTTTCATAAAATCCCCTAAATTTAATTTGTAAATTTATCTTATTTCAAAAGAAAATTTTTCTTCAAACATTTCAAAAATATTTATTTTTTTAGAAAAATCCAGATAACCAAATGAAAAAACAGGGATTTCACTTATATCCTCAATTGTTTTTTCGTTATCTTCATTGATTTCACCATTTAAAATTATACAGGCTATGTCAATGTTTTTGCTTTTCAAATGCTCAATTGTAAGAAGAGTATGATTTATTGTTCCAAGCCCTGATCTTGCAGCAATAACCGCTGAAAACCCAATATCTTTTATAAGATCAGAAATAAAATATTTTCTTTGCACAGGAACCATTACTCCTCCTGCACCTTCGCAGATAATTTTATGATCTTTTATTTGATCAAGCTTTTTTAAAATATAATTGATGTTTATTTCTTTGTTTTCCTTTAATGAAGCCAGATAAGGTGACAAAGGATATTTAAGTTTATAGGCTTCATCTATTATTTTATCCTCGGAAAGAGTGGTAGTACTTTTTACAAATTCTTTGTCAGAATCATTTCCTGTCTGAATTATTTTCCAATACGAAGCCTTCATTTTTTCTGAAAGAACAGATGATACAAAAGTCTTTCCAATTCCTGTATCTGTACCTGTAACAAAAACTTTAGAAGGAAGACTGATTTTTCTCATTATTTTTGACCTTTTACAAAATAAACCACATAGGTTATTTCAACTTTATTATTTGTTTTTTTATCCCAGTGTTTAATAAGATTTATAAATTCTTTTTTTGAATAAGATTTACTATTTGTTTTATGACCTGCCCCAATTTTTTGCAAGGATCTGAAAAAATCAATGGAGGAATTATAATTGACTTTTATTTCTTTTTTAAAAACTTCACTGGAGCTGAATTTGTTTATTATGGTTTTAATTTTTTTTGGATCAGGCATTAAATTTCCTGTAAAAGGAAGGTTTAATTCCAATGCTGTTTGCTTCCATTCAGGGAAAGATTCAGGACCTTGAAAAGCCAGGTATAAAAACCCGTTTTTCTTTAATGATAATAAATAATTATTCAAGGCATTTCCATAATCTTCAAACCATTGGAGAGTAAAAGAAGAAACAATTAAGTCAAAACGATTTTCTTTTTTATAATTTTCTCCATTTACTAAAAGAAAATGTCTTTGCCGCGAGGTTTTTATTTTCTTTTTACACTCTAAGATCATTTGAGAAGAAATATCAGAAAAATAAATTTGAGAATTTTTAAAAAAATCATCTAGATAAACGCTTAAAATTCCAGTTCCACAGCCAATTTCTATGATTTTTTCAATGTTTTTTTCACAAATTCCATCTTTTAAAATCTCTTCTTTTAAAAGAAAAGCTGCTTTTTTTTGAGCAATTGCATAATCATCATAGGTAATTGAATGTTTGGAAAAGCTTTTTCTTATTAAATTTTTCATTGATTTGTAAAACCTAAAAACTCAAAGATTTTTTCAATTACTTGGTTTTCATATACAAAAGGAAGCGCATGATCTCCATCTTCAAACTCAACCATTTCAGCCTGAAAAAGGTTGTCTTTTAAATAAGCTGCCCTTGATAAAGGCACCACCATATCTTTTGCCCCATGTATAATTAAAATGTTTTTTATTTTTTTTATTGATTCAATATCTGGAGTTTGGGTGTTAATTTGTTCAAGATCCTTTGCTAAAAGAAAAACATCTGGGTTTGAATCCAAATTTCCCCTTAAATCATGGCCATTATAAAAATCTATTAAGAGTTTTTCAGGCTCCAATTTAAGTTTTTTCTGCATGAATTTCATAAGAAGCCTTGTTCGCCTGACCTCCCTTTTTTCCTCTGGATGAAACTTTGTAAATCCGCTTATTATTATAAGTGAATCAGCTTTTTCTAAAAGCGACTTTTCAAAAAGAAAAAGTCCAAAAGAATGGGATACAAGAATTTTTTCAGAGCTTGTCTTAAAATCCTTAATTATTTTTTCATCTCCAAAATATCCCCTATCAGGAATGGAAACTATAAAGTTTTTACCAAGCTTATTTTTCCATCCCTCCCAGCATGAAGATGAAAGTCCCCACCCGTGTTGAAGAACAAATTCAGCCCTATTTTTTTTTGTACTCATCAAACACACCTAAAATATAATCAATATCTTTTTTATTATGAGCTGCAGATAAACTAAGTCTTATTCTTGACATATTTTCTGGAACTGTGGGAGGTCTAATGGGAACACAAAGAATCTTTCTTTTTTTTAAAAACTCTGAAAGCCTGATTGCACTTTTTTCACTTCCTGTAATTACTGGAATAATCTGGGTAATTCCCTTTGGAAGATCAAATCCAATTTCTTTTAAACCTTTACGCAAAGCATTTGAATTATTTAAAAGCTTAGCCCTTTTATCATCAAGTTTAGGAATAAGATCTAGAAAAGCTGAAATTGCACCAATATTAAAGGGAGGAAGAGAGGTTGAAAAAATAAGAGCCTCACAAAAATTTACAAAATACTCATAAATTTCTTCAGAACATGAAACATAGGCCCCAAAAGAACCTCCGCCTTTTCCAAAGGTTCCTATGGAAATATCAGCTCTTTTTGCAAGTCCCATTGAGTTTTCACCAAAAATCCCAGTTGAATGGGCCTCATCTGCAAGGAAAATACAGCCATATTCCTCACTTAAATCTGCAATTTTTTCAAGATCCGGGATATCTCCGTCCATACTGAAAACTGATTCTGTTACAATGATTTTTGAAGAATATTTTTTGTCTTTTGTTTTTTTAAGCATTTCTTCAAGATGATTTAAATCATTATGCCTAAACCTTCTAAGTTCAGCCCTGCTTAAAAGAGCACCTTTTATAATACTATTGTGATTTAAATAATCTGAAAAAATTATACTTTTTCTTGACGCAAGAGAAGAAATCACCCCAATATTTGCCTGGTAGCCCGAGTTTAAAACAATTGATTTATCTTTATTTTTAAGTTTTGAAATCTTTTCCTCAACCTCAAAAAAAATCTTTGAACTTCCTGTAACAAGTCTTGAAGCTCCGGTGCCAGCTCCAAATTTTCTTGCATACTCACACCCTTTTTCAATGATTTTTTCATTAAAAGAAAGCCCTAGATAATCATTTGAACTTAAATTTAAAAAAACTTCCCCATTTTTTTCAACTCTCCCGTTTTTTAAGGGAAGATAAGAAACAAGAGATCTTTTCTGATTTTTCTTTTTTCTTGATTCAAGCTTTCTTGTATAAAAATCAAACTTTTCCATTAATATTTTTTTTCTCTTGCCGTAAATCTTGGTTTTCTTTCTTTTTCAGCAAAAACATTAAGATCAAGAGGTTTTACCCAAACCTTTTCTTTTCCTGCAAACTCTCTTAATTCTTCAACCAGCTCTTTTGTAATATTAACATTTAAAATATCTGGAAGTTCCATTAAAAGCTGGGCCCCTGACTTAGTAAATACATCTATATAAATTTTTTTGGTACCAGGATGCCTTCTTAAAATTTCCTGAAGTTTTAACACATCTTCAGGGGTGTGAGATACGGATTCCATTGTTATATAAATACATCCGCTAAGATTTTCTTCAGCCAGATCCGCAGGATAAATTTTAATTGCAATAAGGCTCAGGCCTTTTTCATTTTTTTGAACTTTACCTGCCACCATAAGAACACTGTCTTCATAAAAATAATCAGAAGTTTGGACATAAAGATCTGAAAAAACAACAATCTCCAGAAAATCCTTAAAATCTTCAATTGTTACAAAAGCCATTTTATCGTTCTTTTTTGTATAAATGACCTTGATTTTACTTAAAATTCCTCCAACAATTACAATATCTCCATCTTTTAATTCACCAAGACTTAATGAATCAGCATTGGAATAAGTTGTAATTACATCTTTATAGGCATTTAAAGGGTGCCCTGAAATATAAAATCCAAGGGCTTCTTTTTCCTGGAGAAGAAGCTCTTTTTCATCCCATTCTTCAATGTCTGGAACAACTGGTTTATCAAACATTGCTGAAAAGCTTTCATCTGAATCAAAAAAACCCATTTGAGGACTTGCTTTGTCTTTTTTTACTCTCTGCCCATATTCAGTAGCCTCTTCAATAACAGAAACAAGCTGAGCTCTTTTTATACCTGTGCCATCAAAAGCTCCGCATTTAATCAAGGCTTCAACCACTCTTTTGTTCACTTTTCTCAAATCACAGCGTTCGCAAAAATCGAAAATATCTTTAAATTCATCGTTTTTTTGTCTTTCCTCAACAATATGATCAACTACAGATTCTCCTACGTTTTTTGCAGCTGCAAGACCAAAACGGATTTTATTATCCTCAACCTTAAAATAAGTATCAGACTTATTTATATTGGGTTTTAAAATTTCTATTTTCTGCAATTTGCACTCATCAATAAATTTTACCACCCCATCTATTGAATTTATTTCACTATTTAAAAGAGCAGCCATAAAAGCAACTGGAAAATGAGCTTTTAAATAGGCAGTCTGGTATGAAATAAGTGCATAAGCTGCACTATGGGATTTGTTAAAACCATATCCTGCAAATTTTTCCATTAGATCAAAAATATATTCAGCCTTGTCTTTAGCAATCTTATTTTCCTTTGCTCCTTCTAAAAACTTAGCCCTGTGTTCATCCATCATGGATTTAATTTTTTTACCCATTGCTTTTCTTAAGCCATCAGCATCTGCCATTGAATAATTTGCAAGAACACTTGCAATTTTCATTACCTGTTCCTGATATAAAATCACTCCATAAGTTTCTTTTAAAATAGGCTCAAGCTGGGCAATGGGATAAGAAATTTTTTCTTCCCCATGTTTTCTTTTTACAAAATCATTTACCATTCCACTTTCAAGGGGGCCCGGCCTGTATAAAGCCACAAGAGCAATTATATCATTAAAACTTTCGGGCTTAAGACGTTTTAACAAATCTTTCATTCCCGAACTTTCAAGCTGAAAAACTCCAGTGGTATCTCCTTTTTTAAGAAGCTCAAAAGTAGCCTGATCTTCAAAATCAAGGTTTTTTAAATCAGGAGGAAGAAGACCCTGCTTTTCTATAAGCCTTAAAGCCTCTGCAATAACTGTAAGGTTTCTCAATCCTAAAAAGTCAAATTTTACAAGACCGATTTTTTCAACATATTCCATATCAAACTGGGTAATTGTTTCATCTTGCTTTCCTGAATAAAGGGGAAGATAATCTGAAAGAGGTTTGTCTCCTATAACTACACCTGCTGCGTGGGTTGAAGCATGTCTTGTAAGACCTTCAAGAACTTTGGAAACCTTAATAAGCTCCATAAGATCATCTCTTCCCTCAACAGTCCTCATTATTTCCGGCTCCTGCTCAATTGACTCATCAAGGCTTATTCCAATTTTATCTGGAATAAGCTTGGCAATATAGTCAACTTCTTTCAAAGGAATCCCAAGGGCTCTTCCAACATCTCTTAAAACCCCCCTTGATTTCATTGTTCCATAGGTAATAATGTGGGAAACTTTATCTTTGCCGTATTTTTCAACCACATAATTAAAAACTTTTTCCCTGCCGTTTATGCAAAAATCTACATCAATATCAGGCATGCTTATTCTTTCAGGATTTAAAAATCTTTCAAAAATAAGATTATGCTCAATGGGATCAAGGTCAGTTATTCCCATTGAATAAGCAACCATACTTCCCGCAGCTGAACCTCTTCCAGGTCCTACCGGAATATTACTGTTTTTGCTAAATCTTATAAAATCGGCAACAATGATAAAATAGGCTGAAAAACCCATGTTTTGTATTGTATCAATTTCATATTGGAGTCTTTTTTGGTATTCTTCCTCATTTATTTTGGGATTTCTTTTTTTAACCTCTTCAAGTCTTTTTTTAAACCCTTCAAGAGCTTCTCTTTCAAACATTTCATCTTCAGATTCACCGGGCTGAAGCTCGATTGCCGGGAAATGATAAGTATTGAAATCAAATTCAACCTGACACCTTTGGGCAATTTCCCAGGTATTAGAAACAGCTCCTTCATATTTTCCAAGATCACTTTGCATTTCTTCTGGGGTTTTTACATAAAGGGAGTTGGTTCCAAATTTGAATCTTGTGGGATCATCTATGGTTTTACCTGTTTGAACACATAAAAGAATTTCATGGGCTCTTGAATCTTCCTTATTAAGATAATGACAATCATTGGTTGCCACCATTGGAATTGAAAGCTCTTTTGAAAGTTTTTCAATTCCCAAGTTTACAATTTCCTGCTCCTGAATCCCGTTTTTCTGAACTTCAAGAAAAAAATTGTTCTGTCCAAACATTTCATTGTAAAAAAGTGCCTTTTTTTTGGCACCTTCAAAATCTTTTTTTAAAATTAGCTGGGGAATTTCCCCTTTTAAACAAGCAGAAAGTGCAATAAGGCCTTTAGAATATTTTTTTAAAACCTCATCATCAATTCTGGGCTTATAGTAAAACCCTTCAAGCTTTGCAATGGAGGCAAGCTTGCACAAATTTTGATAACCAAGGTTGTTTTCAGCAAGAAGAACAAGGTGAGCAGAACTTTTATCCTGGGGTGTTTTATCTTTAAGACTTCTTTTAGCCATATAGCATTCACAACCTATTACAGGGTGAATCCCTTCTTGTTTTGCAAGGTCATAAAATTCTGCAGCTCCAAACATAGTTCCATGATCAGTTAAAGCCACAGAATCCATATTGTTTTCTTTAAGTTTTTTAAAAAGCTGCTTAAACCTTATGGCCCCGTCAAGAAGACTGTATTCTGAATGAAGATGAAGATGCGCAAATTTTAAACCAGACATTATTACCCCTTATAGATTTGTATACAAAACCTCAGCATATAAAAACCTGAAGTAAATGATTTTTAATTTTGCCTTAAACAAAGACAGTTTTTTAGATTTTGTTTTTTCAATAAAATTTTACCTGAAAGAGTCCAACTTTGAAAATCCCTCAAGTTTTATATAAAATCATGAACCAATAATCTTAGAACAAAATAAAAATCCGGACAAATGTTTTTACAAACTTTATCCGGACTTTTATAATTTTTAAATCTTATCTTAAAAACCAAAACAAAAAATTACTGGGTAAAAAACCTTATTCAACTCTGTAATTTGGTGCTTCCTGGGTTATAATAACATTATGAACATGGCTTTCTCTTAAACCAGCAGGGCTTATTCTGACAAACCTTGATCTTTCTCTTACCTCTTCAATTGTTCTTGCTCCTATATATCCCATCCCTGCTTTTACACCGCCTACAAGCTGAAGAACATTTTCAGAGATTGTTCCTTTGTATGGAACCCTTCCAACTATACCTTCTGGAACAAGACCTTCATCAGACTGCTTATCTCCAAGATAATATCTGTCCTTGCTTCCAGATTTCATTGCTTCAATTGAGCCCATGCCTCTGTATGCTTTGTATGTTCTCCCCTGGTATAAAATTGTGTCTCCAGGACTTTCCTCTGTACCGGCAAGAAGCCCTCCAAGCATTACACAATGTGCCCCTGCTCCTAAAGCCTTGATTATATCTCCTGAATATTTGATACCTCCGTCAGCTATAAGAGGAACTCCTGTTTTATTGGAGACTGACTTACAATTCATTATGGCTGTCAGCTGAGGAACACCAACTCCTGCAACAATTCTTGTGGTGCATATTGAACCTGGACCAATCCCTACTTTAATTGCATCAACTCCGGCTTCTACAAGAGCTTCTGCGCCTTTTCCAGTTGCAACATTTCCTGCAATAACCTGAAGGGAAGGAAAAGCCGCCTTGATATTTTTTATTGAATCAAGAACGTTTTGGGAATGTCCGTGGGAAGTGTCTATACATAAAACATCGATTCCTGCATTAACAAGGGCTTCAGTTCTTTCCATCATATCAGGACCAACACCTACAGCAGCTCCAACCCTTAATCTTCCCATTTCATCCTTACAGGCAAAAGGATATTTTCTTATTTTTTCAATATCTTTTATAGTTATCATTCCTGTAAGGGTGCCTGTTGAGTCTACAACTAAAAGCTTTTCAATTCTATGTTCATGAAGTTTTGCCTTGGATTCTTCAAGGGTGATTCCTTCTTTTACTGTAACAAGATTTTCCTTGGTCATCACTTCACTTATGGACTTTGAAAAGTCTTGCTCAAACCTCAAATCCCTGTTTGTTACAATACCAACAAGCTTTTTGCCGTCTACCACAGGAACACCTGAAATTCTATATGTTGACATAAGCTGAAGAACCTCAGAAACAGGCTTGTCTGGAGAAATTGTCACAGGATCTACAATCATTCCGCTTTCAGATTTTTTTACCTTGTCAACCTCAATCGCCTGTTGTTCAGGGGTCATGTTTCTGTGTATTATACCGATTCCGCCAACTCTTGCCATGCTGATGGCTGCATCCGACTCTGTAACTGTATCCATTGCAGCACTTATAATCGGCACATTGAGCTTGATTTCCCGAGTAAGCTGTGTTCTTGTATCACAGTCTGAGGGAAGAACATCAGAATAATTCGGGACAAGCAAGACATCATCAAATGAATAGGCTAATTCCGGCGGGATATTTGTCATTATTGACCTCCAAAGATTCGTTTATTATAAACGTTTGAATATAAACAAAAAATTATTTAGTTTATTTATTTAAAGTTGGACTATCTACTAACAAAACTGAAAAATTTTGGCAATCTAAAAAAAACCAATCTTATTGCCAATTTACAACAAGGGCTAAAAAGGGTATTTTATCAAAACTGAACTCCAAGAATTATTGGTTTTACAAAAATACATTTACATAAGCCTTAAGGACAAATTAAAAAAATGATACTGAAAATTTACCCCGAAAATCCACAAAAACGGCTCATTAACAAAATCTGCTCCTGCCTTAAAGACGGAGGGGTGATAATTTATCCAACAGACACATATTACGGAATAGGCTGTGATATTAAAAACAAAAAAGCCATTGCAAGGGTTAATTTAATTAAAAAAAGAACAAAAAAAACACCTTTCAGCTTTATCTGTTCAGACTTAAACCATATAAGTGAATATGCAAAAGTTTCAAACATTTCATACAGGGTACTAAGAAGACTTCTCCCTGGCCCTTATACATTTATTCTTGAAGGTTCCAAGCAAGTACCGAAAATGATGCTTACCAAAAGAAAAACAGCAGGTATAAGAGTGCCTGACAATACAATATGCACAAAAATTGTAAGAATGCTTGAAAACCCTATAATTTCCACAACTGCTTCTGATGAAAAAGGAATACCTTTTGAAACTTTTGCAGAAATGTCCGATTACTACGAAAAACTTGTAGACATAATAATTGATGGGGGAAATGTTCCAAACGGCCCCTCAAGTGTTATCTCTCTTATCAATGATCAACCTGAAATTTTAAGAAAAGGAATTGGGCCTATTGAAGAATTTGAATAACCCCATTCAAAGATTAAAGCTTAATCTTAATTTTCTTATTTTTTTACCTTTATATAAAACAAAGTTTTAATTGCTGATAAATTACTATTTAAGACTGAAAGTGCTTGTATTTTCAAAAACAACCTCGGTAAACCTGGAAATTGACTCGTTTAAAATCTCCTTTAAAAATGAAAACTTTGCTTTTGGAGGATATACAAGATTATAGTCATTGTTTTTTATTCCTGCCTCTTTTGCAGTATAATCTAAGGCAGATTCAAAATTTCCTGTCATATCCGCAAGTCCGTATAAAACAGCGTCAGCTCCTGAAATAATTCTTCCATCAGCATATTTCATAAGTTTTTCTTTATCCATATTTCTGCCTAAGGCAACATCTTCTACGAATTTAAGGTGAATTTTATCAATAAAATTTTGAAGAAACTCTTTTTCTTCTTCTCTTAAGCTGCGGGTTGGAGATCCTGTATCCTTAAATTTTCCACTTTTTATAACCACAGGAGATATTCCTATTTTATCCAGCACTTCTTGAATATTGGTGTATTCCATTATTACACCTATACTTCCTGTGATTGTACCCGGATTTGTTATTATTTTATCAGCTGCAGATGCAATATAATATCCTCCTGAAGCAGCAACGCTTCCAAGGGAGGCGATTACCTTTTTTTTCTCTGAAAGTCTTTTCACTGATTCATAAATTTCCTGGGAAGGGGCAACTCCGCCTCCGGGAGAATTAATTCTTAATAAAACCGCCTCAATATCTTTTCTTTCCCTAAAATTTTTAAGATTTTTTAATACAGATTCAGACTCAAAAATTATTCCGCTTATTTCGATAACGCCTATATTGTGTTTACCTGTTTTTTTGGAAGTAAGTTTGGATGCTCCCGAAATAAGGGAAATAATTATGGATGCTGAACATATTATTAAAGTAAAGGTCAAAAGAAAAAAAAGATAGGGATGTCTTCTTGAAAACATTTATAAATCTCCTTAAAAAAAACGGATACCTTAGAAGCTAAAGTACCCGTATATTAATTTTAATCATTCAAAGATTAGAAGACTATTTCTTGCTATTTCTTGCTTCTTCTTTTTCCTTGATTTTTTCCTCAATATTTTCCCTGAGGATTTCACCAAATGTAGAAGTAGGAACATCTTCAATCTTTTTGATATAATCCTTTAGAATAGCTTCATCATCATCCATTCCAAGGCGCTTGACTGAAAGACCTATTCTTCTTTCCTCAGTATTGACATTCATTACTTTAGCTTCAAGCTCTGAGCCTGTTTCATATTCTTTGGAAAGATCTTTTTTCTCATTTTCAACTTCAGAAATATGAACAAGACCTTCAACCCCTTCTTCAAGCTCAACAAAAATACCAAAATCAGTGATATTTGTTATTTTACCGCTGATCTTTGAACCCACTTTATAGGTCTCAGGAGCACTTTCCCACGGATCAGGCTGGGTCTGCTTGATTCCCAGTGAGAATCTTTCATTTTCCTTGTCAATATCAAGAACAACTGCCTGAACAGTATCACCTTTTTTGTATACTTCGCCAGGATGCTTGATTCTTTTTGTCCAGGAAATATCAGATATATGGACAAGTCCGTCAATATCGTCTTCAATTCCTATGAAAAGACCAAAGTCTGTAATGTTTTTGATTTTGCCTTCAATGATTGTTCCAACAGGATACTTGTCACTGATAAGATCCCAGGGGTTTGGCTCAACCTGCTTCATTCCAAGTGAAATTCTGCGGCTTTCCGGCTTAAGGTCAAGAACAATAGCCTCAACTTCTTCACCAACTGAAACCATTTTAGAAGGATGCTTTACTTTTTTTGTCCATGACATTTCTGAAACATGGATAAGACCTTCAATTCCTTCTTCAAGTTCTACAAAAGCACCGTAATCTGTAAGACTTACAACCCTTCCATTAACTTTGCTTTCTACAGGATAATGTTCTGCAGCAGTTTCCCATGGATCAGGGGTAAGTTGCTTCATACCAAGAGAAACTCTTTCTTTCTCAAGGTCATAGGAAAGAATCTTAACTTCAATTTCATCACCAAGAGCAAAAAGCTCTGAAGGATGCTTGACTCTTCCCCAGGAAATATCTGTGATATGCAAAAGTCCGTCAACTCCGCCAAGATCGATAAAAACACCATATTCGGTGATATTCTTGACTGTACCGGGCATTACTTTTCCAACTTCTAGCTCTTCAAGAGTAGCAGCTCTTTGTTCCTGTCTCTGGGATTCAAGAATTACTCTTCTTGAAAGAACAATATTACTTCTGCGTTTATTGAATTTAAGAACCTTGAACTTGAATTTTTTGCCTACCATAACGTCCATGTTCTTGATAGGACGAAGATCAGCCTGTGAACCTGGAAGGAATGCCTGTACTCCGATGTCAACAGAAAAACCGCCTTTAACTCTGTTAATTATAATACCTTCAACAACTCCGTCCTGTTCATGAATTTCTGCAATTTCATCCCAGACTTTTTGCTTTTCGGCTTTTTCTTTGGAAAGGACAACCTCTTCTTCGTCCTCATCCCAGAATTCAATCATTACTTCGACTTTATCACCTTTTTCAACAGTAATTTCGCCGTTTTCATCTTTGAATTCCTCAGCAGGAACCACACCCTCAGATTTGTAGCCAATATCAACGACTACAGAATCCCTGCCAACTGAGATAACCTTACCGGTTACCACTTCGCCTTCTTGAAACCTGCTGAAGCTGTCTTCATACAGTTCAAGAAGCTCTTCCATTGTTTCTACTTCTTCAAATTTGTCTTGCGTTTCTAAATTGTCATTTGCCATTATTATCAATTCTCCCTGGATATATTTTATATTTTCTTTCGGCTAAGAAAACATAATCTTGTTTCTTTAACAAATCAGAATGAATACATCAAGAAAAAACAAATTAGTTTTGTATTTTCAATGAATTAGTTTAGCAATCGGTCTAAATTTATGAAATCGACGACCTTATGACTTTGAGCATTTTTTCACAGACTTGATCAAGATCAATTGAAGTAGAATCTATAACCACTGAATCAGGAGCGGGTTTCAGCGGAGAATGTTTCCTTGTCATATCCTGAAGATCACGTTTTTTAAGATCATTGTAAATAGTTTCGTAAACTGAGTTTTCATCTATTTCCTTAAGTTGAGAAAACCTTCTCCTGGCCCTGATTTCCAGATCTGCGTCAAGATAAAACTTAAATTCAGCTTCAGGAAAAACCCTTGTTCCCATATCCCTTCCTTCAAAAACACAATCGAATTCTAAGCTTATATATCTTTGGACATTTAGAAGATAGCTTCTGACTTTTTCATAGGAAGAAATTATGGATGCTCCCATGGATATTTCTTCAGTTCGGATAAATGATGAAACATCTTTGTTATCTAAAAAAACTTTTTCACCTTTTGGCCTTATCTTAGCAAAAAGATTTTCTTCTACCTTTGTTTTATCCTCAAAATCTATCATCTTGTTTTTCATGAACAAGGCAAGAGCTCTATATATGGCACCTGTATCAACATACAAAAAACCAAGCTCTTTTGAAATAGACCTGCTTATTGTAGTTTTTCCTGCCGCAGCAGGACCGTCAATGGTTATTATGTGTTTTTTCAACTAATTAAAACCTCTTTAAGGGAATTGACCAATAAAAGATTTTCGTCTTCAAGACCTATTGTCACCCTTAAATACTGGGGATAACCATAAGAACTCATGGATCTTGTAATTACTCCTTTTTGCAAAAGCTTTTCATAAACATCATCTGCTGACCTTCCAAGATCAACCAAAATAAAATTTGCATCTGTTTTAAAAGAAAGAAGTCCCATTTTTTGAAATTCTTCTGAAAGTTTTTTTCTTTCACTAAAAACAAGATTTCTTGTTTTTAAAAGAAACTCATCATCATCTAAGGCTGCCAAAGCGGCCTTTTGAGCAATAAGGCTTGTATTAAAAGGCTGTCTTATCTTATTTAAAATCCCGGAAATAAAAGGATTCATAACTCCATACCCAATTCTTAAACCAGCCAAACCATATGCCTTTGAAAAAGTTCTCATGGATACAAGATTTTCATGTTTTTCTATCAGTTCCCAAGAAAAATAAGATAACTCAGAAAACTCCATATAAGCTTCATCTGAAGCAACAATTACATTTGGGGGAATTTTATTTAAAAACTCTTCAAACTTTTCCTTTGAAATAAAGCTTCCGGTTGGATTGTTGGGATTTGTTATAAAAACAATAGCTGTATTTTCATTGCAAAGATCTGCCATTTTATCAAGATCAAGACAAAGGTTTTTCAAAGGTACCTTAACTGGAGTTCCCCCTTCTGATCTTGTGGAGATTTCATACATTAAAAATCCAGGGTCAGGCATGATAACATTTTTGGTTTCATTGACAAAAGCTTTGCACAAAAGAGCAATTATATCATCTGAACCGTTTCCTAAAACTATATTTTCAAAGGGAAGATTAAATTTTGAAGAAATTTTGGCTGAAAGTTCATATCCAGAGCTGTCAGGATATCTATTGAGTTGGAAAGCAAATTCTTTAACTGCCTTTACCGCCATTGGAGAAGGGCCAAGAGGGTTTTCATTTGAAGCAAGCTTTACTGCATTTTTAATTCCATATTCTCTTTCAAGCTCTTCAATTGGTTTTCCTGCCTTATAGGGTTTTATTTTTTTAATATATTCTGGTGGATCTATCTTCATAAAAATCTCCGGCTGATTTAAATTTATCTTTCATCTCTAATTTCATAATTTATATTTTTCAAGTCAAAATAGCTGGTTACTTTTGAAATTGTATATTCTGTAAACAAATTATCGTTTTTATAATTTTTTAAAGGGAGGATTCGTATAAGAACTGTTTTTGCTGAATGATTTTTATGTATTTTATTCAAAACATTATCTAACTCAGTAGTTTGGTTAATCACATCGTAATAAGGTCCATAAATTGTCATTTTAACTTCCCTGCCTTTTATAACAATTACCGCAGAATACTTAAGTTCCGGCTTGCCCTGGCAAGAAGCAAAAAATATCAAACAAAAAAACAATACAACCTTGGCTGGATTGAGATTATAATTAAGTTTTATTAAAAACATTTACAAAACAACTCAGCCAACAACAAAATCATCAACTATTTTAAAAAGATCTGAAATAGAAAAAGGAATGGACAAAAAAGCATCGCCACCATCTTTTTGTACTCTTTCCTTATCATTTTCAGCATCAGATGAAAAAACAAAAATCGATTTTTTATTTTTGGCTTTTATATAACCTACAATTTTTCCCGGACTCACCCCTTGATTTTTATACCTGGAAATAACAAGGTCTGGGACAATTCCGGAGCTTTGCATATATCTTATTGCTTCATCATCACTAGAAAATGACATTATCTCCCTATTGACACAAAACATCATCACATCTTTTATCAGAGAATTAACCATAGGATTGTTTTCCACAACCATGATCTTTACATTTTCCATCCGCAACTTTCTCCGTCAGGCTACCTTGAATGACAAACAGTCCAGCAAATCTTCATCCTGATTCAGTTTCAGAGCCTTTTCTATTTCCTCGATTGTATCTTCAGCGGCTTTAACCCTGAAATATCCAGTGGGATTACCTTCAGCAAAACTTTTCGCCATAAGAGCAAGGAGCTTTACTCGCTGATAAAAGTAATTATCCGGTTTGAGCCCTTTTATATATAAATCCTTTTCCCTTACATTCAAATATTGGCCGCCCCAGTCAGCTGTTTCAAAAAAAACCTGCTCAGCATTGTTCAGCACAGCTTCTTTTCTGTAACCGTCAAGAGGATAACCTTTGATAAAGGCTTTACTCATAACAATAAGGAGCTTGACTCTTTCAATAAAAAATTCTTCCCTTTTCATTCCGTTATCTGAAGATAAATACAAATTAGAGTCCTGCATAAAATTTCCCTGAAGTTTAAAATTTAATTTTGACTGGACTGGCTAAAAGAAAATTTGTTTTTTTTAGTAATTAGCAATATACAAACTATAACTACAATCATCAAGAAGAATTTGAATCAGCCCAGGTAAGAAAACCGCTGATAAAAACATTGCAAAAAAACTAAAACCCTATAAGTATATTAACCAATGTCAATTTGATTAAAATTACAAATCATAAAATCTGAGGTAGAAATTGGGAAATATAAAGTTTTATTTAAAAAAACCAAGCTTGATTTTAAGTGTTTTCTTTCTTTTCTTTGGAATTTTTTCCTTAATCAAAACCTACTCTTTGGAAAATCCGTTTTTTTTTATAATTTTATTTTTTTCTTCAAGCTTTATAATTCTTTTAAGCCTTGCAATTTTGACTGCGTCAATATTTCTTTTGAAAAAACAACCTTAAACAAAACAGGCTTTATTTTTCAGCCTACCACCAAAAACTTGTAAGATATCGAATTTCATCATTAAGATTGAAAAAAACATTCCAGGAACTCCTCCCGCTATATTCTCCAATAATTGTATCAAGAAAAAACTCACCATTTTCATCGGTTAAAGTCCAAAAAATTTCCCCTGAATTGGAGTTTTGGATAATTATTTCCCCTTGGGCAGGAAAGACTTCAATTTGGTTTTCGCACTTTTTTTTCATTCCTGTGGGTTTATATCCCAGAAGTTCTTTTTTCAAACTGTTTTCAGAAATCATATAAGATAACACCCAGTCCGCCAGTCCAAGGCCCCAGATAGGAGTTTCTATTACAATGAAAACAATTCCTCTATGCTGTTTTTGACTGACCTTATAAACAGACTCCTTTTCAAGACAATAAGGCACTCCAACAACAAAAAAACGTTTATCCCTGGTTTCAAGACTATAATCATAACTGGATTTTTCATCAACAATTGTGGTTTCACCAACAACTTCTCTTTCAACAGGAGGCCAGGCAGCTGTTGTAAAAGAAGCACATCCTGAAAAGATAAGCACAAAAACAGCCAATAATATTAAATTTACTTTCATATTCATTCCCTTATGTTTATTGGCCTGTAAAAATTGGAACCATCCCTTTTTGCTTCATAATTTCCTGCCCTGATTTAGAAAGAGCCACATCAATAAGTTCCTTTGAGGCTTCGGAAGGCCTACCCTTTGTTACAAAGGTAAAAGTCTGAAAATAATCATATTTACCACTCAAGGCTGACTTTTTATCTATATTAAGGATTTTAATTTTATCTGATTTTACAGCGGCTCCATGGGAGATAAAAGAGATGCCTCCCTCAATTGAGCCAACACCTTTGATTGTATCAACTGAAGAATAGCTCATAAAATCATAGGCAACCGGCTTCAAACCCATAAAAAGTCTTTCAAAGTTTTTGAAAGCACCTGTGTCCTTGCAGGGGATAATTTTTGTAATTTCAAAATCATCACCGCCCAGTTCTTTCCAGTTTGAAATATTGCCTGAAAAAATCTTTCTAACCTGAACTGATTTAACCGAGTCAGCAGGACAAGATTTATTGACTATTATAACAAGAGGATCTTTACAAAAAGGTATTGAAACATATCCTTTTTCCAGCATTTCAAAAGAAATGGGCAGGGTAACTGCAGCTATTTCTGAAAAGCCGTTCTCAAGCCTGTTTAAGGCAGTAGCAGAAGAAACTATTCTCAAGTCAAAAACTATTCCTCTTTTGTCTTTCAAAATTTCAAGGACATCTTTGCCAAGGGCTTCAGCTATCTGGGCAGAACAGCTAAACTTTAATTTGTTCTCGGCATAAAGATTTGATAAAAAAACTGAAAAAATAAAAAAAATCGTAAAAAAGAAAAACCGGCGAAAAGCTCTTTTGTACATTTAAAATCTCCTTCTTTTTCATTTAAATTCAGACCAAATATCTTTTTATATAAAGGCCCATCCCACGCAAATAAACAAAAATTAACCAACTTGAAAAGCTGAATTATTTATAGAGTAAACAAGTCTGAAAATACCAGCCAAAGACAAAGAGCCTGGATATTTAAAAATTTTAAAGGGTTGAGCAAATCAACTATAATCTTGACCCGGTAAAAAATAAAGAAATTTATTTAACAACCAAGCAAAACCCGGCTTTTTAACAAAAAACTCTGAAAGACTTTATGGAATTTAAGACAAAAGATTGATTTTTCATAAATTTTTACTTTAAAAATACAAATCCATCCAGTTATTTTTTTGTTTTTTTATCATTTGTATTAAAAAAATCCATAAACGGCTTAAAAGGAGTCATTCCATCCATGGTTTTTTTAGCCATCCCTGAAATATCCATACCCAGATCAAGCATTTTGCCAAATTGTTCATCAAACATTGATTTTTGATGAAGATAATTATTAATTACCTTTTGAAGATACCTTTCAAAAAAATCACTCAAAACATTATCCCCATAACAAATAATAAGATGAAGAAGAGATTCGGGTAAAAGGGCATTTTTCTTTTTTGCCTCTTCCAAAAGGATTTGAGTGAGAATAAAAGCTGTAACATCCTCTTCAGTGTTTACATCTATAACCCTGACCATTTTACCTGACTTTATGATCTCTCTTAACTCCTGAATAATCACATATTTACTTTGAACTGTGTCATAGAGTCTTCTATTGGCATATTTTTTTACAAGAACAGTTTCCATTTCCCACCTTTTTTTGCATTGCAAAATAAAATATTTTATATTAAAATTGAAGCAAAATTGACAAACAAGCAATCATAGTTAAATTTAATGGTGCAACACAACATAAATTTAATTTAAAAAACCAAACGGAGATAGTTACCATGAATAAAAGCTTTTTAAAAGAATGTCTTAAGTTTAACCAGGACAATTTAAACCATGCACACTTAACATTTGAAAAATACCAGGAGTACAGCGAAAAATTTACAAAAAATATCCTTAGCCTTCCCTTTGCCAAAGATTTTGGCGGCCAGGGAATAGAAATCCTTGAGCAATGGAAAGATGCCTACAAGGAAGGTCAGATAAATTTTAAAAAAATGATTGACGAAGGTTTTCAAAATATTAAAAAAATAATAGAATAGAAATATAAAATATGCGGCCTTAACTGATAATAACAGAAGGATCCCCCGTACTTTAATCCAACTTTTATCAGTTAGGCCGCAAACTTAAATCTTGTATTTTCCAAACTCATCATCAGAAAGATTTTTTAGATACTCAGCCCACTTTTTGCCTTCTTCGCTTTTATCAACAGGCTCTGAACCATCAAAATCATCACTATGTTCAAGACTAAAACTTTCACCAGCCTTTGCTATAACTTTTTCATCCATAAAAACAGGAGCCTTAAATCTTAAGGCAAGAGCTACAGCATCACTTGGCCTTGAATCTGTCTGGAGTCTAAAATCAGGAGCTTTTTTACTTTTATAATAAATATTTGAATAATACACCCCGTTTTTGAAATCATAAATTGTAATTTTTTCTACATACATTCCCAGATCTTTTATAAAATTACAAAAAAGATCATGGGTCATGGGACGCTGGGGAATCTCATCTTTTAAAGCCATTACAATTGAGGCCGCCTCAAAAAGACCGATCAAAATAGGAACAGGATCTCCCCCGCTGATTTGCCTGAGAAGAAGAACAGGCGATTGAGATTCAGAATCAATTCCCATTCCCGCTACTTCCATTTCATATATCATATACAAATACCACTTTAGTTATTGTTTTTAATATCAATTTAAAATCTAAATTCATTTACACAACAAACAAATTATACACCAAAAAACTTTTAATTGCATATTTTATAAAAAAACAAAAAATCTAGAAAGTTTCCAAAAGCTCTCCCTTAAGAGAATGTCCAAGGGTTTTTTTAATTTTAACATCAACAATTTTGCCTTTGAACAATTTAATTTCATCCAAAGACCCCAAATCTTCTTGAAGATGAACTATTCTGTTTCCAAAGGTTCTTCCTGATAGAGAAAGTTTATTTTCCTGACAGCTTTGCCTTTCAACCAAAACACTGACAATTTTATCCTGGAAATCCATATTTTTCTTTTTTGTAATTTCCTTTTGAATATCTAAAAGCTTGTTAAGCCTTTCTTTTTTTATTTTAAGCTCAATTTTATCTTCAAAGGAAGAAGCTTTTGTTCCAGGCCTGTCAGAATAAGCAAAGGCAAAAACATTATCATAAGAAACTTCTTTTAAAAGATTTAAGGTCTGATTAAACTCAGCTTCTGTTTCTCCGGGAAACCCCACTATTATATCTGTGCTGAGCTCAATTCCAGGACATGCTTTTCTTAGGGCAGCTATTTTTTCAAGATAATCCTTTACACTGTATTTTCTATTCATGGCAGAAAGTATTTTGTCTGAGCCTGCCTGAACCGGTATATGAAAATGTCTGCAAAGTTTTTCTATATTTTTAAAACAATCAACAAGCTTGGAAGAAAGATCTTTTGGATGTGAAGTGGCAAACCGGATTCTTTCTATTTCTTCAATTTCACTTACCAAATATAAAAGATCAGGAAAATCAGGCATACCTCCAGACTTTCCATAACTATTGACATTTTGTCCAAGAAGAGTAATTTCCTTCATCCCTTTAAGGGCTCTGCGTTTTATTTCAGATATTATTTCATCAGGGTTTCTGCTTTTTTCCCGTCCCCTTACAAAAGGCACAATACAATAAGTGCAAAAATTATTGCATCCCCTCATTATGGAAACAAAACCTGAAGGAGTTAATTCATCAGGAAGATTGGGATTGCTTCCAGTTTCAATAATTTCCTCTTTTTCTGAAATATCTGAAACTTTTTCCCCTTGTTCTGCTCTTTTTACAATTTGAGGAAGCCTGTGAATTGATGAGGTCCCAAATACAAAATCAACATAGGGAGCTCTTTTAATAATTTTTTCACCTTCCTGCTGGGCAACACATCCCCCAACTCCAATTAAAACATGATCACCAAGCTTTTTTCTTTTCTTCACCCTTCCAAGAAAACTAAATCCCTTATCAAAAGCTTTTTGTCTTATTGAACAGGTATTTAAAATAACAAGATCCGCTTTTTCAGGATCATCTACATAAGAATATCCAAGGGGATGAAGAAGACGAAGAATCTGCTCAGAATCATAAACATTCATCTGGCATCCCAAAGTAAAAATATAAACTGATTTCATAAAACTCCAAATCACACTATTTTAAAATTTATTGTATTTTTTAAAGAATGTAAAATCTCAAAAACTTCTTCTCTAAAGCCCGGAGGAGTAATCACAGCAACTTTACCCAAAGATGCATCAAGGGTGGTTGTAAGCCCGGCTCCTTCGTAGGCCTCAAATATAAACTTTAAAAGAGCTATATCTTTTTTTTCAATTTTAAGTTCAACCAACTCACAATTACCCATTTAAACCCGCTTGTTGCTATTTTAATAAAATTAAACTAAAACCAAACTAAACTTTTTATCCCACTTGAGATCTTTTCAAGGTTGACCTTAAAAAGCTCAATTTGGTAATATATAATTTTTTTTAAAAAAAGCCAACTCTGAAATCATGATGAGACCTATGCAAAAATCTTTATGGAATACATTAAAGCCCCCTGCAGATCAGATAAATAAAATTCAAAAGACCACAGGGCTTAGCTTTCTTGCTTCAACACTTCTTGCAAATAGAAATATATCTTCACTAAAAGATTTAAAATCATTTCTTTATCCTGATATTAAAAAAATCACTCCCCCCTGGGAAATAAAAGACATAGAAAAAGCCTGTTCCAGAATATTAAAAGCCATAATCAACAATGAAAATATTTTAATTTACGGAGATTATGATGCTGACGGGATAACTTCAATTGCTATTTTATACAAATTTTTAAAACCCTATGTTAAAAATCTTTTTTACTTTATTCCCCACAGGGAAAAAGACGGGTACGGGTTTAAATCAAAATTTGTTGATTCTTTTAAAAAAAAGCAGGTAAGTCTTATAATAACAGTTGACTGCGGCTCTTCAGACAAAGAGGCCATAGACTATGCAAAAAGTCAGGGAATTGACACAATAGTAACCGATCACCACCAAATCCCTGAAATTCCTGAAAATGCCCATTCAGTAGTAAATCCATGGAGAAAAGACTGCAGCTCCGGGCTCACCCATCTTGCAGGAGCAGGAGTGGCTTTTTATCTTTTAATTCAGCTTAGAAAAACCATGAGGGAAAACAATTTCTTTAACAAAAAAAAAGAACCTTCTTTAAACTCCTACCTATGGCTGTGTGCAATAGGAACCATTGCAGACGTTGTTCCCCTTATAAAAGAAAACAGAATCTTTGCTAAATACGGGCTTGATTATTTAAAAACCACCAATGACAAACTTCCAAAACTGATTTTACAATCATGGAACCTTGACAAAAACTCTATTTCTTCCCAGGATATTGCTTTTTATTTTGCACCAAGACTTAACTCTGCAGGAAGACTGTCTGATGCAAAAATCTGTGTTGAGCTTTTTTTATCATCTGATTCAAATGAAATAATTTCTATCTGCAACAATCTTGACAGGCTTAACGAAGAAAGAAAAAAACAGGAAAATTTAATTGTAGAAGATATAGAAAAACAAATGACTCCAAAAGATTTGAAAAATAAAATTCTTTTATTTATCTCAGAAAAATGGGCACCCGGAGTCCTTGGAACAGCAGCATCAAAAATAACAAGAAAATACAATAGACCATCTATACTTTTGAGCAAAAAAGATTCTTTTGTTAAGGGGTCGGCAAGAAGTATAAAAAACATTTCAATTTATGATCTTATAGTTTCACAAAACAATTACCTTGAAAACTTTGGAGGCCATTCTCAGGCAGCAGGTCTTTCACTGGATTTTAAAAACTACAATGAATTTTCAAAATCCTTGATAGATTATTCAAACAAAAACATTTTACCAGCCAGTCTTACCCCGGTTCATCAGGCAGAAGATGTAATTACTTTTGATCAACTCCTGCCAAATTTTTTAAAAGAACTGGATATTCTTGAGCCCTTTGGACAATCAAACCCCTATCCACTTTTTATTGCAAAAAACTTAATAATCCAATCAAGAACAAAAATAAAAGAAATCCATTCAAGACTTGAGCTTTTTCAGCCAGGATGTGTTAATCAAAACAAAATGACAGGGTTTATCTTCAACTCTAAAGAAAACCCTCCGTCTCATTTAAATCAGGTTTTAATAAAAGCTGTAGAAGATAGATATACAAAAAACAAATTCAATCTTTTAATTGAAGCCTGGGAATAATTAGAATAATAAATGTAAAATTTTACTTGCTTTTAGTTTTTTATTTAATATATGTAAAATCGAAATATTTTCCCGCCCACTAAAATAGAAAGGGAATATAATGGCGAAAAATTTCAGACCAAGTTCACGTGAATCCCAAATTCTTTCAAGAATTGAATCTTCAAGGGAAAGAGAAAGACAACAGATTCTTTATCAGCTTAAAGAAAAAGCAGATCCGTTAAGCAACTCCATCTCAATGAAATTAATTGAAAAAGAGTTAATTGAAACAAACAATAAAAACGGACTTCAAAAGCAGATATTTTCCTGTCTTGAAGAGCTTTCAAAAGCCGAAGACTTTGACATTGACTACAAAGTGGCACCAATAAGAGGGCTTGTACCAAACCCTAACTTTGTATCTTTGTATTTAACTGCATTTATAATTGAAGATTTGATAAACCACAGGGATATCATAGATATTTACGGAGATGATCGTGAAATTTATTCCTGTATTAATTCTGAAGTAAAAAAACATCTTCTTAAATCAAGGTCTTGATTAAAAGCTGAATTTTTTTAGTAATTTGTTTGTTTTTTAATTTGAAATTTTATAAAATTTTTATTTTTTAACTTACTCCCGGGCAAAACCCGGGAATAAGCTAGAAAAATATTTTCATTATTTTAAAATCCAGGATTAATATTTAAACCCCGCAGCCTCCAGAACAGCCGGAACACCCCAGATCTGCTTTTAAAGAAGAGCTTATTTTAAACCCTGTTTCCAAATAATCTATTTCCACAGGATTTACATCTTTAAGAAGTTTTTCTTCAATAACAAACTCTATTCCATTAATTTTAAAACTTTTATCCCCTTCTTTTTTTTCATCAATAGACATTAAAAGCTCAGGCCCTGCACAGCTTCCAGGGTGCAAAAAAACCCTTAGAGGTTTAAGTTCTTTATCTGCAAAATAAGCCGCTATTTCAGTTTGTGCTGGATTGGTAACTTTAAACATGGAATTCTCCTATTTATTTTGTAAAAAATGTATTCATGAATTTAAAAAATTTAAATACCCATGAACATTTTTGTTGCTTATAAAGTAATTTAAGAGTTTCTCAGGATCTGTCAAATTCAAATTTCAAATCTAAGTTTAAAAATCAATAGTTTTTTATAATACAAAAGGCTAAAAGCTTATCAATGTTTCTAGATTTGTTTTTTTATTATCCAGCTGTTTATCCACTCCAAGCTTGCCTTATAAATTTCTTTAAAAATTGAGCTAGTATATTTTTTGTCAATTCCAAGCCCATGATCTGCATTTTTTATTAAATAAATTTTTGAATTAATTTTAAGTTCAGCCAAACCCCTTGAAAGAAGTTCTTTTTTACAAAGAGGATCAAATTCTCCTGTAAAAAAAATTGAAGGAACAAAAATATTTTTTAAAGGATCAAGCTTTAAGTTTAAAAAACAGCTTTTGGAATGAAGAGGATATCCAAAGGAAATAAATCCATGGGGAAAAATAAGCTTTGAAGAAATAAGCTCTGCTCCAACTTTTGCCCCAAGGGATTTTCCACAGGCAAAAACAAAGTCATTTTTAGAAGCAAGCCTTGATTTTGCATATTCAAAGACTTTTAAATAGGTTAAAGAATTATCCTTTTTTATATCCCCTGAAAACTTATTTTCTTCTCTAAACAAAAAATTAAACCTAATTGTTTTTGCTCCGTTTAAAGAATAAATTTCAGAAACCCCTTTAATAAGCTCATGATTTTTATCATTACTTGAGCCATGGGCAATTACAAATACAAATCCTGAAAAACAGCCCTTTGACAAAGGCAGATTTATAATTGCAGAAGTATTTCTATTTTTATCAATGTTTATAAAAACTTTTTTTTCCATAGCTAGTTTTTCAGGTTTTTAATTCACTTATTATTTTTTTCATATCTTCAAAAAAATCTGCTTCAAAACTTACTTTTTCTTTTGTATAGGGATGATTAAAGGAAAGAAAAGCAGAATGAAGCATTTGACGGGAAAGATGTTTTTTTACAATTGCCCTGCTCTTATCACTTAAATGTTTCATTGGATGTTTGTATCCATAAAGCTCATCACCTAAAACAGGAAAACCCTCTGACGATAAATGAACTCTAATCTGATGGGTTCGCCCTGTGATTATATCAGCTTCTAAAAGGGAAATATCCCCAAAACAATTGATAACCTTAAAATAACTTAAGGCATCTCTTCCATTTTCAAAAGATACAGACATTTTTTTTCTTTTGGTCAAATGCCTGCCAATTGGCTTTTCCACAATAAATTTTTCAGGGGGATTTCCATGGACAAGGACAAAATATTTTTTTACAACTTCCCTATTTTTAAAGCTTTGCTCCAGCTCTTTTTGTATTTTTTGAGTTTTTGCTATAACAATAGCACCGCTGGTATCTTTATCAAGCCTGTGAACAATTCCAGGTCTTAGGGAGTTAAAAGAAAAATCCATATTTTCAAATTCATATAAAATCCCGTTTACAAGGGTGGATGACAAATGTCCCGGAGCTGGGTGAACAACCATTTTAGGGGGCTTATTAATTATTGAAATGTATTTATCATCATAAATAATATCAAGTGAAAGATTTTCAGGTTTGGGAATAATTGGCCGGATTTTGGGAACCCGGCCAGAAATTTTATCGTTTATTTTTATCTTGTAGGAAGCCTTGACATTTTCACCATTTACAAAAACTTTTTTATCTGAAACAAGATTTGAAGCAAAGTTTCTTGAGCAGTCTAAGTTTGTACAAAGAAAAACATCAATTCTTTTTCTTTCATCTTCGGGAGTTACTAAAAGCTCAAACACTGAGCCTTGTGAGGCTTTTGGGTTTTCAAATGTATTCATATCGGGAACAGGATCGGTTTGAGCTAAAATCAAACTTTAAAAGATTTGTTTATGATTCTTTTGGCTCTTCTGCCAGTTCATCTGCAAAAAGATTTTCAATTTCTGCCATCATTGTTTCTTCATCTGAATTTCTTGCCAGACAAAGTTCTTTAAGAAGAAGACTTTGGGCTGTATCAAGAAGCTTTCTTTCTCCAAAAGATAAATCCTTGGTAATTCTTAAGAGAAAGAGATCTCTGAAAACTTCGGCCACATCATAGATAGAGCCGGTCTTAAGTTTATCCATATACTCTCTATAACGTCTATTCCATGTCTGAGTTTCCCCTGTCATTGAATCAGTGTCTTGCATAACTTCATAAATTTTAGCAATGTCACTTTCCTCAATAACATCTCTTAATCCAACTGAATCCACATTTACAGTGGGGATCATTATAACCATTCCATTTTCAAGAATTTTTAATATATAAAAATCCTGTTTGGTTCCGCCTATCTCCTTGGTTTCTATGGACTCAATTCGTCCAACACCATGAGCAGGGTAAACAGCAAGCTCCCCTACGGAAAAAGTTTTTGATGAAGCTTGAACCATCTCTTTTTCTTCCATTTTGCCACCATTTCTTTGAGATTAATGCCAATTTACCAAAAAGTATATATACCATATCTATTAAGAAATATCAAGCAGCTAAAAAAATAAGTTTCTGTTTTTTATATATATTTACAATTCAGGCATTGGCAGCCCAGACAATAAAAGTGCCGATTAACATAAAAGTTATCCCCATGGTTCTAATTTGTTTTTCTTCCATGGATAACACCATTATAACAATTTTTTTAAGTCCTGAAGGAAACAAAGAATAAACAAGACCTTCAACCACAAGAACCATTCCTAATAAACTGATAAAATATTCCATTTAAATTCCTAAATAAATTTTATTATTGGCTGCTTACTTGAAAATTAATCAATTCGGGTTTAAGTAACAATAAAACTAGGCTTTTGTATTGACACCTCTTTTTTAAAATAATACTTGAAATCAGGAACAACCTTTTTTAAATTAATAGATTGCCAGTCTGTTGGCAATTCTAAGATTTCAGATTTTGTATACTTTAACCACAAAATAATAAATAATTTAAGGATTAAAAATGGAATTTGAACCTGTAATAGGTCTTGAAGTTCATGTTCAACTTAAAACCAACACCAAAATTTTTTGCAGCTGTCCTGCTGAATTTGGAAGCAAACCAAACGAGTTTACCTGTCCAATCTGCCTTGCAATGCCAGGAACCCTTCCTGTACTAAACAAAAAAGCTGTGGAATTTGCAATAATGGCTTCCCTAGCAACAAACTGCCAGGTCCAGGCCAAAGCTGTATTTGCAAGAAAAAACTATTTTTACCCTGACCTTCCCAAGGGATATCAGATTTCACAGCTGGATCTTCCCCTGGCACTTTCAGGTTATCTTGAAATTGATTCTGACTTAACAAATGAGAAAAAGAAAATAGGAATCACAAGAATTCATATGGAAGAAGATGCAGGCAAACTTATCCATGATCCATCAAATCCTGTAAGCTATGTAGATTTAAACAGGGCTGGAACTCCGCTGATTGAAATAGTAAGCGAACCTGAAATAGGCTCAGCTAAAGAAGCTGGAAATTATTTAAGACAACTCCATTCAATAGTTAAGTACCTTCAGATTACAGACGGAAATATGGAAGAAGGAAGTTTTAGGTGTGATGCCAATGTGTCTGTCAGGCCAAAGGGAACTACAAAGCTTGGAACAAGAACAGAAATTAAAAATTTAAACTCTTTTCGCCATGTTGAAAATGGAATTGAGCATGAAATAGCAAGACATATTGCTCTTATAGAAGACGGACAAAGCATTGTTCAGGAAACAAGGCTTTGGAACCCTGAAAAATTTAAAACCTTTTCAATGAGGGGAAAAGAAGAAGCCAATGATTATAGATATTTTCCAGATCCTGATCTTATGCCAATTGAAATAAGTGAAGAATGGAAAAACGAAATTAAACAAACAATTCCAGAACTTCCAGAAGAAAAGAAAAAAAGATTTATAGAAAAATTAAATCTTTCAGATCAGCAGGCAGAAACCCTTACTTCTTCAAGGGAACTTTCAGAGTTTTTTGAAAAATCCAACAAATCTGTTAATGATTCAAAGCTTTCAGCAAACTGGATTCTTGGAACATTTTTATCTTATCTTAAAGAAAAAAACATTGAAGCTGATAAATCAGAAATTTCACCAAAATTTATGGCTGAAATTATTCTGGCAGTTAAAGATGGAAAAATTAATGATAAAACAGGGAAAGAAATTTTTAATGACTGTATATCTTCTCAAAAATCTCCCAATGAAATTATAAAGAAAAAAGGACTTGAGCAGGTTTCTGATGAAGGTGAGCTTGAAGCTGTGGTTGATAAAATTCTTGCCCAAAACCCTGAAGAAGTGGAAAAATATAAATCAGGGAATAAAAAGCTGATAAGCTTTTTCATGGGACAGGTTATGAAGGAAACCAAAGGAAAAGCAAATCCTAAACTTGTAAATCCAATGATTACTAAAAAGCTTGGCTAAATAAATTTATCTTTCTGATGTTTAAATAAAATCTAATCTTTAAAATTATTTAACTAGTTTACCAATAAAAAAAGGCTCCTTAAAATAAGGAGCCTTAATTTATTTATCTAATCTAACTAACAACAATCTTAAGTTGTTTTATTAGAATGAGAATGAAAGCTGAGCTGCTAACTGATATGGATCTTTATCATTCTCTGAACCTTTCTTTCCATCTGATGTTGCATCACCAGCAAACAGATAAGCTGCTACAACGTCAAAAACAAGATTATCCATTAACTGATAAGATGCAGAAAGGTCTAGTTCTGTTCCAAGATAATTTTCTTTGTTTTCGTCATCTTCTGCAAGCCAGGCTGCCCAGACATCAGCACCAACAGTAAGTTTTTCCATTGGAGACATTGAAGCACCAAGGTTAAAAGCCATTATATTTGAAATTTTATCTCCACAAGAACCTGCTGACCATTGGTTATCAACCATTCCATAACCCATGATTTCTGCCCAATAGTAGGACTGTCCCTGGGTAAGGTCTAGGAAGTTATCTTTGTCTCTATCTTCACCATTATCGTCACCAGAAGCATAGAAAAACTGTCCATGAAGATCAATTCCTTCAACATCAAGATTACCACCAAAAGCAATTAGGTATGCAGAAATGTCATGACCTTTATATTCATCATTTTTTATAACGTCAAACTCACCCCACTGGTAAATACCTGTGAACCAAAGATTAGAATTATCACTTAAAGCAAAATCAAAATCAACACCAAGGTTTACTGCATGTAAATTTTTTGTATCCCTGCCTTCACCAAGAACATCATAATGATACTTTGTTACATTATTTTCATCTTTATATGAAGAGTTCTTATTCATATAAGTATATGAAATAAAAGGATTGATTCTCATATTGTCAATTTTGATTTCTGGAGCAATTACGATAGTGTCAGCGTCAAAATCATTATAATCTTTACCAATCCCACCTTCAATATTTTTGATCCAGTAAAAAGGAACAGATACATTACCAAAGTTTCCTGTAATTACTGCACCAGCAAAATCTTCGTCCATTATAAGACCGCGGGCAAGATAACCAGGCTGGGCACCGATTTTAAAATTGAAATTTTCAAGATTAAAATCAACATAGGAATGTTTGATTTGCACATTTACACCATCGGTACCTACGCGTCCATAACTCTTTTTTGTATTATCAAGACCATCATACCCACCCCAAACAGCGTCCATTTCAAATCCATTTACAAACTTGAAATCTTCAGAAAACTTTGCTGTATACCAAAGACGGGTTCTTGTATCAACAGCTTGAACGTCTTGGTTTTCAGCTTTGTCCTTATTACCAGAAAAATTTTTCTGAGTATAAGCTCTGGTTCTCCAATAACCACTGAACTCATGCTCAATAGCACTTGCAGGAACAGAAATTGCAACTGCAAGAACTGCAACAAGAGCTACAATAAAAAACTTCTTCATTTCTTTTCTCCCTAGTTAAAATTAATATTATAAAAAAATTGCTTTTAATTTCAGATGACCCTTCCGAAATTAAAAAATATCTTAATATATATCAAAAACAAAGGCTAAATGTCAAATCGTTTAAACCTTTCTTTGATTTGTTGATTTATCCAGTTATTATTATTTTTGCATTAAATTTTTAAACCCTTAATTTATCACCATGGACAAGTGTTTACTCATTTGTTTTTGGTTTTAATAAAATTAATTTACAAATAAAACAAAAGGCCCCTTAATTTTAAGGAGCCTTAGTTTGTTTAAACAAAAACTATTGTGATTTTATTAGAATGAGAATGAAAGCTGAGCTGCTAACTGATATGGGTCTTTGTCATTTTTAGCTTTCTCAGTTGTTGCATCACCTGCAAAAAGGTAAGCTGCTACAAGGTCTAGATCAAGATTGTCCATTATCTTATAAGATGCAGAAAGGTCTAGTTCTGTTCCAAGATAGTTTTCTTTTGAACCATCAGCTAGGACAACATCTTCTGCAAGCCAGGCAGCCCAGATATCAGCACCAACAGTAAGTTTTTCCATTGGAGACATGGAAGCACCAAAGTTAAAAGCCATTATATCTGAAATTTTATCTCCACAAGAACCTGCTGACCATTGGTTGTCAACCATTCCATAACCCATAATTTCCGCCCAATAATAGGACTGTCCCTGGGTAAGGTCTCCAAATGCCTTATAATCGCCGTCTAGATCTTTATCATCACCTGATGCATAGAAAAACTGACCATGAAGATCTATTCCTTCAACATCCATGTTTCCACCAAATGCAATCAAGAATGCAGAAATATCAATTTCTTTACTACTATACTTTTTATTATCAAGATCAAAAGTTGCTGATCTTACATCAGCTTTTCCAAACTGGTAAATACCTGTGAACCACAAATTAATATCTTCATTCAAAGCAAAATCAACATCAACACCAAGGTTAGCTACGTTAAAATCTTTGAATTTTTGCTCTGTAAAATTATTTAAATAATCATATTCACCATCATTCATATAACTCCAAACAAAATAAGGGTTGATCCTCATATTGTCTATTTTGAACTCAGGAGCAATTACTATGGTATCAAGGTCACCATCATTTTTATCTTTACCGATTCCGCCTTCAATATTTTTAATCCAGTAAAAAGGAACTGTGATATTGCCGTAATTTCCTGTAATTACTGCACCTGCAAAATCTTCATCCATTATAAAACCACGGCCAATATATCCAGGCTGTGCACCAATTTTAAAATTGAAATTTTCAAAGTTAAAATCAACATAGGAATGTTTGATTTGCACATTTACACCGTCGGTACCCACGCGACCATAACTCTTATTTGCATCTTTATCAAAGTAGTTATCATCCCCACCCCAAACAGCATCCATTTCAAATCCATTTACAAACTTGAAATCATCGGAAAACTTTGCTGTATACCAAAGACGGGTTCTTGTATCAACAGCTTGAACGTCTTTATTCCCAATGGTGTCTTTACTCCCAGAAAAATTTTTCTGAGTATAAGCTCTGGTTCTCCAATAACCGCTGAATTCATGTTCAATAGCACTTGCAGGAACAGAAATTGCCACTGCAAGGACTGCAGCAATGGCTGCAAAAAAGAACTTCTTCATTTTTTTCTCCTTAAAGTTAAATTTAACAAAAAAATATTTTTATTTGGAATGACCCTTACTGACAAAAAAACTTCCTTATTAATATCAAAAACAAAAGCCCTGTGTCAAAGTTTTAAACTTTTTTTATATTTTTATTTTATTAAAATATTAATCGATTTTTATCCTGGCTTCTGAAAACCTTAATTTATCTGCACAAAAAATATTTAATTGACAGGTTCTTTTACTTAATTTTTTAACCTGAAAAAGTCAAATTAAACCCTATTTTTTTAGATAAATTTTAAATTTGAATATTAGCCCAAAAGATAAAAATTGACAACAAACAAATCAGGTGATAGTTAAATTTGGTTTGTTTGTTCAGTATTCCTTGCTCCAATAATTCAATTGGGGCTTTAAAAGCCAAAAGGAGGTTTTATGAAACGTTATGAAACTATTATTGTCATGGATCCTGACACAGGTAAAGAAACCTGGGAGGAAATTTATGGCAGAATGATTTCACAAATTGAAACAAGTGGCGGAATTCACTTAAAAACTGACGAATGGGGCTCGCTTAAGCTTGCCTATGAAATCAGAAAGAAAACCAGGGGGAATTATTTCAGGATAGAATATTGTACTCCTGCCGCACTTATAGCAGAAATTGAAAGATATTTTAGACTTGATGAAAGAATAACAAGATATCTTACTGTTCTTATTGATGATAATCCTGATATTGAGCAGATAAAAGCTGAGATGCTCGAAAAAGAAACTGATTCTGAAGCCGCTAAAGAAGCTGTTGAAGAAACAACAGAAACAGTAGTAGAAGAAACAGTCAGTGATTCAGCTGAAGAAGCATCCACAGAAACAAAAACAGAGGAGGACCTTTAAAAAATGGCTTATGTAAAAAGAAGAAAAAAAAAGGTCTATAGAAGAAAAAAAGTTTGTAAATTCTGCGTTGATAAAAACATTTCTATTGATTACAAAGACCCAAAAACCTTAAAGCATTTCATAACTGAAAGAGGAAAAATTATTCCAAGAAGAATAACAGGTACATGTGCAAAACATCAAAGAGAGCTGAGTACTGCAATTAAAAGGTCAAGACATCTTGCACTTCTGCCTTACGTTGGAAGAGTAGATTAAAAAATTACACCTTAAATTATATAGGCTCAATTTGATTGTTATTTACATGGAGGACTGATGAAAATTATACTTAAAGAAACAATAAGTTCACTTGGAATTATAGGTTCTGAAGTGGAAGTTGCAGATGGATACGCAAGAAACTACCTGCTTCCCCATAAAAAAGCCGTGTTGGCAACCGATGCCAATAGAAAACTCATGGCACAGGAAGCCAAAAAAGTAGAAGCTCAAATTGCCAAAGAAATTGAAATTGCTAAAGAAATGGCAAAGCGTCTTGAAGGCGTAAGATGTGAAATCCGTGCTAAAGTTGCTGAAGATAAAAAACTTTACGGTTCTGTTAAAGCTCAGGATATTGTTGATGAGCTGGCAAAACAGGATATTTCAATTGAAAAAAGAATGCTTCTTCTTGCAAAACCTATAAAGGAAACAGGAGAATATTCTGTTCCTGTTAGAATTTATACGGATGTTGAACCTGAAATTATCATTTCTATTCTTCCTGAGGAATAATTAAAACAAATTATTCTTAGTTAAGCATAAGTATAAATATAATTTCCAGCCGGATTGTTCCGGTTGGAAACTGAATTAAAAGATTTCAAATTTGTCTGATTTAAAGGCAGGTTTAGTCAGGTTTTACTTATGCTATACCTGATTCAATTTAATAAGTTTTATACTTAAATTGGAAGTTTTTTGGTTCAGCTTAAAAACTGAGCGTAAAATGTCAAAAAAAACCAATGTTTCAAAAATTTTTGAAGCAAAAATTCCGCCCCAGAACTATGAGGCGGAATCGTCGTTATTGGCAACCATACTTTTAGATAATGACACCCTTCTTGATGTGGCAGACCTTGTAAGTTCTGAAGATTTTTACAAGCATTCCCACAGCCTTATCTATGTATCAATGCTTAATCTTTTCAGCAATAATAAACCAATAGATCTTGTAACCCTTGCAAACCATCTCACAGAAAGAGGAGAACTTGAAAACGCAGGAGGAAAACAAGAGCTTGCATCAATAATTGAACTTTCCCCTATTGCACCAAACCCCATTGATTATGCAATGATAATAAGGGACAAGGCACATTTAAGAAGGCTAATCAACTCTGCTTCCCAAATTATTACAAAATGCTATGGCGAAGCTGGAAGTGCTTCTGAAATTCTTGATTTTGCAGAAAAAACCATATTTGAAATTACAGAAAAAAAACAAAAACCAAATTTTTCTCCATTACACTCTCTTATTGACATCAATATAAATACCCTTGATGAAAGACAGGGAAATGACAGCAAAATTACAGGACTGCCCACAGGATACCCAAGTCTTGACAAAATAACCTCGGGTCTTCAGGGTTCTGATCTTATAATTATTGCTGCAAGACCTGCCATGGGTAAAACAGCGTTTGCCCTAAATCTTGCAAGAAATATTGCAGTGGGTTCAAACATTCCAGTTGGGATTTTTTCCCTTGAAATGTCAAAAGAACAGCTCTCAATGAGACTTTTAACAGCTGAAGCAAGGGTGGATTCCTCAAAAATAAGAGGTGGATATCTTGATAAAGAAGACTGGGACAGGGTTCATAATGCAGCTTCTATTTTATATGATTCACCTATTTATATAGATGACTCGCCTGATATAAGGCCCCTTGAAATAAGAACTAAAGCAAGAAGACTTAAAATGGACAAAGGCCTTGGATTATTAATAATTGATTATCTTCAGCTTATGAATGCCCAGACAAAATCTGACAGAAGAGACCTTGAAATAGCAGAAATTTCAAGATCCCTTAAAATGCTTGCCAAAGAACTAAACATTCCTGTAGTTGCTCTTTCACAGCTTAACAGGACACTTGAACAAAGAAGCGACAAAAGACCAATGCTTTCAGACTTAAGAGAATCAGGAGCTCTTGAGCAGGATGCTGATATTGTTTCATTTATTTACAGGGATGAGGTATATAATAAGGATGAAAACAACCCAAACAAAGGTCTTGCTGAAATAATAATAGCAAAACACAGAAACGGAGCGGTTGGAACCATTAATATGAGCTTTATGGGCAAATACACAAGATTTGAAGAACTTGCCCTAAATTACTCATGATCGGGCTATAAATGAAAAAAATTTTTGGTAACACAGATGGAATAAGAGCTTCCACCTTAAAAGAGATTGAATCTCTTTATTTTGAAAGTACATCCCCAGATAATATTGTTGATCCTGAAATTGCCTTTAAATTATCTGCATTGTCCAGCCAGGTTAAAAGACAAATAGGACTTTTAATTGATAGAAAAGGCAAGATAGAAAATGTGATCATAGGCACAAGTCAGCAAATATCTATTCCCGATTTATCCGGATATAGAGGAGGATCTGGCAGGCTCAAAGGCCTTAGATTTGTTCACACCCATTTAAAGCCAAACGAAGCCCTTTCTCAAGAAGACATTAACGATCTTGTTCTTTTAAGACTTGATCTTGTCTGTGCTGTTACAATTAATCCTGATGGAAGTCCTGATGGAATATTTACTGCCCATCTTATTTTTGATGAAAAAAACAGCACTCCTTATTTTGTAAGCGAAAAAAATCCAATTTCAAGCTTAAACAACGATTGCTTTGAACTTATATCTTCAATAGAAGATGAAATTTCTAGAAAAAGTCCAACTTCAAAAAAAACCAGTGCCAAGGAAAAGGCTGTTTTAATAAATGTATCAGCTCAACCAAAATATGAAGTTGAATCATCACTTGAAGAACTTGAAGAACTTGCTAAAACTGCAGGGATTGAAGTTGTGGAAACAATGCATCAGTCAAGAAGAAGACCTGATCCAAAATTTGCTATTGGAAAAGGAAAAATAAACGAACTTTCCATAACCTGCTTAAGTAAAGATGTTTCAATGATTGTTTTTGATCAGGAGCTCAGTCCTTCACAAATAAACTCTATTTCCGAAGTTCTTGATGTTAAAGTAATAGACAGAACTCAACTTATTCTTGATATATTTGCTTCACGGGCAAAAACAAGGGAAGGAAAACTTCAAGTAGCCCTTGCCCAGCAAAAATATCTTCTTCCAAGGCTTATGATGCAGCAAAACACTGCTTTGTCGAGACTTGCAGGAGGAATAGGAGGAAGAGGTCCTGGTGAAACCAAGCTTGAAACAGACAGAAGAAGGGCCAGAGACCGAATTAACAAACTTGAAAAAGATTTAAAAAAAGTACAAAAAAACAGGAAAAAACAAAGGGCTAAGCGCGAAAAAAACAATATTCCTATTATTTCCATAATTGGATATACCAATGCTGGCAAATCAACCCTTTTAAATACACTTACCAAAAGTGAGGTTATGTCTGCCAATAAACTTTTTGCAACTCTTGATCCAACTTCAAGAAGACTCAGGTTTCCAAGGGAGCGTGAAGTTATAATAACAGATACAGTGGGATTTATAAGAGATCTTCCAGAAGATCTTAAAACTGCTTTCAAGGCAACCCTTGAAGAACTTGAATCGGCAGATATTCTTTTACATGTAGCTGATATTTCAAATCCTTTAATGGAAAACCAGATAGAAGCTGTAAATAAAATAGTACAAGATCTTAAACTCAACCACCTTCCTGTGGTGATTGCCTTAAACAAGGCAGATCTTGTTAATAAAGACACAGCTGCTGCCCTGGAAAAAAAATATGGGGGAATTTCAATTACTGCAAAAAAAGCAGACAGTCTTGAAACCCTCTACAATGTCCTTGACAAAAAACTTGATGAGGTTTTTGACTTTGTTTAGGTTGTTTAAGCTTTGTTGCTCAAAACAAATAAATGTTTGAAGTTTTATAGAAACCAAGGGCAATTATTTAATTAATTTAAAATTCCATCCAAATTCAGGATGTAAAATGGAGATAAAATGACTAAAAAAAAGCTTTTAAAGCAAATAATTGACAGCCACCTTGACTGCTTTGGAGAGTTTGATTCTAAAGACTCGATCTGCCGTACAAAATGTGCGTTGTGCATTAAATGCTATCTTGAAAAACACGAAACCCAAAGCCTTCTTTTTTCCGATGAAATTTTTGGAACTGAAGATAATAGTTTGATTATTCAGTGATTTTTATAAAAATAACAGTTTGTGGCTTTAAAACTTAGAAGTAACTATTTTTTAATTCAATACTTGACTATTCGTCTGATAATCTTGGTCTTGGATTATCATAAAACTTAAATATTCTTTCTATAATTTTTCAAATAATGGCTGGATTTTACATTGCAAATGGAAAAAAATTGATTTTTCAAAAAAAGACTAAATTAGTTTTTAACAACATATAGCAAAGCAACTGTTTATTTGCCTTATGAAGGAAATGAATATGTTTAGAAGAATAAAACTATATTGGAAGATTAGCAAATTAAAAGGAATCTTTTGCTGTTTTCGAGCAAAAACAACAAAAAAAACTATTCTTTTAACAGTTAATAGAAATGATTGTAAACACCCATTCACATTGCGGGCTTCATCATCTGATATATCAACATTTAAGCAAATATTCTTAAAAGAAGAATATAACTTTTCTACAGAAAAGCATCCACAAGTTATTGTTGATGCAGGTGCAAATATAGGTCTTGCAGCCATATACTTTGCCAATAAATTTCCTGGAGCAAAAATTTATTCTATAGAGCCTGAAAAAAAGAATTTTGAACTTTTAAAAAACAACGTTGCTCCTTACCCTAACATTATTCCAATACACGCTGCCTTATGGAATAAAAATGAAGAAATAAATGTAATTGACCCAGGTCTAGGCAACTGGGGATTCATGACATCTAAAAAACAATCAGAGCAAGATGCTAAAAAACCTTCCAATTCAATTGTACCAGGAATTACAATTGACAAACTAATACTTGAATACAACCTTGAAGAAATTGATATCTTAAAAATTGATATCGAGGGAGCAGAAAAAGAAGTTTTTAGCGAAACACTTGCTTGGATAAACAATGTAAATTCTATTATCATAGAGCTTCATGAAAGAATGAAACAAGGATGTAACAGAAGTTTTTACTGTGGATCTAGTGGTTTTGATGCTGAGTGGAAGCAAGGAGAAAATGTATACTTGTCACGTAAAAACTTTATAAAACCTAATCTTTTTAGGTTATTGTGATGAAAAAAGCTTTAATTATAAACACTTCAAATTTAGGTGATGTAATATCAGGTATTTATGTTTCAAACCCCTTACTTAAGGCTGGCTATGAAGTAAGTTACCTTATAAAAGACACATTTAGCTCTTTATTTTCTGACACTGACTATATTGAGTATACAACTAAAAGCATTCCTTCATCCTTCTTTGATCTAACAATTGATCTTACCTCAGATAATGGCAGCAGAAAAATCATTAAGAAAATTAAGTCAAAAAATAAAATTGGTAGAAATAAAAATTTTTTTTCAAAAATTAAACACTCGTATGTCTACACTAAACAAGTGAATAAATATACTAAATCTAATCATATAGTATATAATTTCAAACCTGTTCTTGAATTATTAAACATTGAACCAATAAACAATACCTATTTAAATACATCTATAAATAAAAAGCCAGGCAATGAAGTTTGCATTCACATAGGAGCAAAGAGCCGAATAAGATGCATACCTTTAAATCTTATTATAGATATTTGTAATTTTTTTAAATCTAAAAATATTCCAGTTCGTTTAATTGGACATGAAACAGATATCGCTGAAAAAATTTTAGAAAAAACAAATGGTTTCCCTGTGTTTAAATTCAGCTCATTAAAAAACACCAAAAAATGGTTGTATAATGCCAGACTGGTAATTGCTTCTGACAGCGGAATTTTTCATTTAGCATCTGCACTAAAAACAAAAACAATCGGTATTTACGGCCCAAACACCTATAATCGTAGCGGAAGTATTAATCACAATACTTCCTATATTGAACTAGACTTACCTTGCAGGCCTTGCAACCAAAATATTAAATGCCCTTATGATATTAAATGCCTATATAACATTAAATTTGAGGATGTGGAAAAAGTTATTATGCAAAATATATAAAAAACAATTTTAATAAGGTAACAAATTCAATTACATAGTTATTTTCTGTTTATTATGATAAACTTCAACCAATATTTTAAATTATGAACTAGTCTAAAAAAAAGTTCTTTAGCAGCAAAGGTTTCTCTCCTGACTCTTGTTAAAAAATTTTTTTTAATTACTCGAGTATTATCTGTAATATTTGAACCATAAATTTCAACACCATGTTCTAGACAAATTGGTGTAACACCATAACACTCAACTTTATTGGTCCAAAACCTATCCATAAAAATATCAACTGGGAGAATCCATGTTTTAGAACTTTCCAAAAATTTTTTTGCACCTGAAGGAGTTAAATAATAACCAACTGCATAACTAGGCCCTTTAAAAAACTTAACAATATCAAAAGCCCCAAAGGTTTCTATTTTTAAAAACTTAGGTTTTCGCTTTTCACAATAAAAAAGCCTTATACATTCATAATCTGTTTTTAAATTTTTTATATTATTATAAAAATCTGAAAAATTATCGGGGATAATTATAGCATCATCCTCTAAAACAATAATAGGTTCATTCAAAGAAACACATTTTTCCCACAACAAATAATGACTTGAATAACAACCTAGCTCAGGCCCTCTAAGAAGATTCCCTTTTATGAGCATCCTTTTTTTTTTATCATGCCTGTTGAAAAGAGAATGCTTCTTATTTTCTCTTCCGTCAACCGCCTGAAAAAATTCACACTCTAAACCAATTTTTTCCAAATTTCGACTTAAGTTTTCAAATCTTTTGGAAAACCTATCTAAACTTATAGCAAAAATTTTAGTTTCATTCATTTCGAGATTTATCAACCCCCTTGATACTTTTTATCAACATTCATTAAAAAATATGCCATAATAAAAAAATAATATAAAATTGGCCCATGGTTTAAAGGAACATCTGTTAATCCTGCTATGAACAAAATTGAACAAATAGAAATCAACATATAATCAGATGGTTTTTTATATTTTAAAGCTCTAATCAATGGATAGAGAATAAGGCTTAATAAAGATAAAAATCCTAATATCCCTGTTTTTACAAATTTATCAATATATTGGTTGTGGAAATGACTTAAAGGATACTCGATAAGTGCTCCATCAACTTGCTTATTATTGTATTGATTTTTTATTTTCTCAGAAAAATTATCGCCAACACCAAATAAAAGATTGTCTTCTATTATGATAAAACCACTTTTAAACATTTGTAATCTTAAACCAACACTGTTTTTAAAGTCACCTTTTTTTATTTGAGAAAACTCAAATGATGTGTTTGTTACAGCTCTATCCCAAATAATATCTTTATTAACTGCAATGACCCCTAAAATAATAACTAAAAGAAATAACATAGCTTTCTTATGGTTTAAATAATTATTTTTTATATTTAAAAAAAACAAAAAACAAAAAACAAATATCAAAGCTAACCAAACTCCTCTTGAAAGATGGTATACTGTTGAAGCTAAAAGCAATGAAAAACAAATAAAAAAAACAAACTTTTCTGTTTTTTCCTTACTTGCAAACATCAAGAGAAGGCTTATACAGCAAACTAAAGCAACTACTGAACCAAAAACAATTGGGTTAATATAACCATGAACTCTTGGTGTATTTAAAATAAAATACTGATAAAAAGAGATAACAAAGAAACCAGTCGCTGATAAAACAATAGTTAATTTAAAAGGAAGTTTTTTCAGGTCTTTTTTGGGAAGAAACAATAAATAGAGAAAACTATAGCCAATTGCTTTTATCTGCCTTGAACTATAGCCATTTAAAAAATATACAATAACACAGATAATTAGATAAATTATCAAAAGTTTTAAAAACAGGTCTTGTTTTTTATCAATTAAATTGTCTTTTAAATCTTTTCTAAAAACAACTGAGTATATCAAGGTAAAAATAAGAATTATTGCAGGAGTATAGCTGACTCCTTTTTCAAACCAAAACATACCTGTATTAATCCAGATAAAAGGAACGAAAACAATCCAAATCAAGTTGTTTTTTATCGTTTTTAGCATTCTTTTTTTTCGTTTTTAGAATTCTCATGAATCTCATTTAAAATAGTATATTTCATATAAGCCCTAAACATAGTAGTTAATGTAACAGTAAAACCGTCAACTCCCTGAAATATTCCACCTTTTACAATAAACTTTTGAAAAAAAGCACCAATAGCACTTAAAACAGGTTTATATTTACCAACTTTTCTTCCATCCTGATAATATCCCCAGGCATCATTAGTACAAAACCAGCTTAGTCTTTCAACCCAGTGGGAGTAACTTTCATAAGTATAATGAGTAATATGGCCCTTAATTTTTTTTATTTTAGGAGCTTCTACTTTTGAATGGGCTTTTTTGTCAAGATAACCTGAAGTTTTTCTATTATAAAGTCTTGTTACATAATCAGGGTAAAACCCCGCGGCTTTAATCCAGTGATTGCCAACAAAATTTCTTCTCCTAAAAGCATAGGCAATATCTTCGTTTTTAAGTTCAAGGGAAGAAACTTTTTCTATTAAATCGTCTTCAAGTCTTTCATCTGCATCAATACTTAAAATCCAGTCGTTTTTGGCATATTTTACTCCAAAAGCTTTTTGAGGACCATCACCAAGATATTTCTGTAAATAAACTACAGCTCCCAAATCCTTGGCTATTTCAACAGTATTATCTTTGCTTAAAGAATCTACAACAATGATTTCATGGCAAAGTTTTTTAAGGGATAAAATACAATCTTTTATATTTTTTTCTTCATTTAAGGTAATTATTATACCGGTTATTTTATTCATTTTAATCCTTTATTAAAGAATTTTACCCGGATTTAAAATCCCCCCGGGATCAAAGGCATTTTTAATTCTTCTCATAAGATCCCTTTGGTTTCTATCAATTTCCAGACTTAAATATTCTTTCTTAGTTATTCCTATTCCGTGTTCACCTGATAAGGTGCCTCCAAGAGCAATTACGTATTCAAAAAGCTCTTTAACCGAACTTACTGCCTTTTCATGCAATATTTCATCTGTTTTATCAAGGATTATATTAAAATGAATATTTCCGTCTCCTGCATGACCAAAAGATACCATGGAAAGATTGGTTTGATTTTTAAGTTCTTCAATTTTTGAAACTACCTGGGGAATTTTACTTCTTGGAACAACAATATCTTCGTTGATTTTATCAGGCCCATATTTAAACAAAGATGAAGAAAGGGTTTTTCTCACATCCCAAATCCTTGTTTTAACCTCTTGATCTTCGGCAATAATTGAAGTTAGTGAATTGTTTTTTTTGCAGATTTTTTCTATTTCTTCAATTTCAGCATCTATAAATTCTTTTTTACCGTCAGATTCAATAATTAAAAGGGCTTTTGCATTTTCAGGAAGTTCAAAGTTCACATCTTCCCTTATGCATTCAATGGATAAATGATCCATATATTCAAGCACTCTGGGAATAAGGCCATTTTGAATTATTTTAGAAACTGTTTTTGCAGCATCATTCATTGACGGAAAAAATGAAATCATTGTTTTAACAAACTCAGGAGCAGGAAGAAGTTTTAAAGTTGCCTCTGTAACAATTGCAAGAGTTCCTTCTGATCCTATGATAAGTTTTGTTAAATCATAACCTGTAACTCCCTTGGCAGTTTTAACCCCTGTATTAATAATTTCTCCCGTGGGTAAAACCACTTCAAGACCAATTACATAGTCTTTGGTAACTCCGTATTTTACAGCTTTTGGTCCCCCTGCACATTCGGCAATATTTCCTCCTATTGTACAATAATCAGAACTTGCAGGATCTGGGGGATAAAACATATTAAACTTCATTACTTCACGCTGAAGTTCTCCTGTAAAAACACCAGGCTGAACCCTGGCATAAAAATCAGAATTGTTTACTTCTAAAATTTCATTCATTTTAGAAAGACAGATAACCACCCCGCCTTTAACAGGAACACTTCCTCCTGTTGTGCCTGTGCCTGCACCTCTTGGAACTGCATAAATTCTTTTTTGACAGCAAAACTTCAACACCTGGGAAACCTGAATTGCTGAATTTGGAAAAACCACAAAATCAGGCAAATAATTGCCTTCCTTTGAATCATACCCATAGCAAAACAAATCTTCTTTTTTCCACAGGATATTTTCTTTGGAAAAAATTTTAAATAAGCTTTCCAGTATTTTTTTATTTTTCATGAATTTTTTAAGAGAATTTGCTTTCCAGCTTTTTTTCTAAAACCTCAACTTGTTTAAAAAATGCATTCCTGGACTTAATTCCCTGCTCCACTGTTTTGATTGAATGAATAGCAGTTGCATGATACCTGTTAAAACTTTTTCCAATAAACTGCAAAGGCTGATCAGTATATTTCCTTGAAAGAAAAATTGCAATCTGTCTTGGACGAACAATTGCCTGTTTTCTTGATTTGGAAACAAGATTGTCAACAGTGACTCCAAATTCATCACAAACAAGTTTTTTAATGGAATCTATTGTGATTTCCCTTTTTGTTTCTGTAATTTCAGCCATTATCTCTTCAGCCAGTCCAAGAGTTAAGGGAACCCCTAAAAGAGAACTTCTTATCCCTACAGAATTAACTCCACTTTCAAGCTGTCTGATACTGTCTGTAAGCTCACTTGCAAGATACTCGATTATATTGTCTGAAATATTAAACCCTGAAGCAGCAGCTTTTTTTCTGGCTATTTTCTTTCTCGTTGCAAAATCAGGTTTGTCAATTATGGACAAAAGGCTGGAGGAAAGTCTTGATTTGAGCTGATTGTCAAGCTTTGGAATTTCAAGTGGAGAAAGACTTCCTGAAAAAATTATTTTTTTGTCAGCTTCCATAAGATAATCAAGAATCATTGAAAGTTCCTGCTGAGTTCTTGCCTTCCCTGAAAGGAACTGAACATCATCCATAAGAAGAACATCACATTTTTTTCTATATCTTTCCTTAAAGCTGTTTATATTATCACTTTTCAGGCTCATTACCATCTCGTTTGTAAAATCTTCAGCAGTTACATAGTAAACAGCCTCTTGGGGAAAATCAGTCAATATATGATGGCCTACGGCCTGGCTGAGGTGACTTTTACCAAGGCCTGTGTCTGACTGAATATAAACTGAGTTATATGGAGTTCTTCTTTTAGGAGAAGCAAGGGAAAGAGCTGCAGAATAAGCAAACTCTGAATTTTTCCCCACAATAAAATTATCAAGAGTATACCCTGCCCTTAGAAATCTTCCGTTTTGAAATTTAAACCTGTCTCCAAAAAAACTCATTTGTTTATTATCAGAAAACAAATGCTTTTCTCTTTGTGTAGGCTTTACAATATTTTTGGATAATTGCTTTTTTTTGGGTTTCTTTTTTAAATTTAAAGTTGAAGACTCGGTAAAATCAACTACAAGATCAGTTTTTTCTGTATCTTCAGCCAAAACTTTTTTAATAATTTCTGAGTAGTTTTCCAAAATTCTTTTTTTGAAAAAACTGTTTTTACACTCAACTATAACCTTATTACCATTTTCCAAATTAATTGACAAAGGGTCAATCCACATATTGAAAGAATGGGCCGGCATTTTTTCTTTTAATTTTTCTTTAATCCTTGAACAAAAATTATCCATAACAACACTTTTTTTTAAAAATACTAATTCCTGGAAATTAAAAATTCCCAAAATTTATACATTAGCGATGATTTGTGTGATTTTTTTTAAAAAAACTAAACTTGAACTTTATAGACAAGATACTTAATCCAGATATTGATTAAGGTCAATCATACTTAAATCCAGTTACAGCTGTTTTTAGTCCTTTACCCTTAAAAACTCTAACATCCTGAATTTATCTATATTAACCAGATAATATCTTTTAAAGCACTCATTATACAAGGTTTTTTTCATCTAAGGAGTTTTGTCAAATATTCTGGTAGGTTTCAGAGGTTTATCAAATATTTTAAAAAACATCTTTTTTAAAAAAGCTCCGTTTTTTGAAGATTTACTCTGCTTTACTTCGGTTTTCATCTAACAATCTGCAATCTTGGACAATTTTTTTTAAAAACATTTTGTCTATTCTTTCAATTTTAAGCTTGAATTCTTTTAACTTCCTGAAATCAAATGATTTTAGAACATGATTGTAAAAGATTTTGTTCTTTTTTAAAAACACTGTTCTGCCCAGTTTCAAGCAAAGTTTGCAGGCTAAATTGTTTTTTAGCTTTTACAAAGATTCCATGATAAACAAAATTAGTGTATTTTATATTTCGCCAAACTTAAACCCGCTAAATTAAATTTTAACTCAGACAACTTATTAAATAAAAAGGATTTTAAGAAATGATAAAACCAGTAATACTGATCACAATGGGCGACCCAAGCGGAATAGGCCCTGAAATAGTTCTTAAATCACTTAAAGAAAAATCTATCCACGAGATCTGCTGTCCTGTAATGGTAGGAAATACCAATCTAATCCAAAAGGCTGCCAAAGATTTTTCAATAAATTTTAATTTAAACAATTACAATCCCAAAAAACCATTTCATGATACTAATAATTTTTTGATTATTGAATCAGGAAAACCTATTAAAGATTTTAAATATTCATCCCCTCCTCCAGATACTGGAGAAAATGTTTTTACCTATATAATAGATTCGGTAAAATTATGCATGGAAAACAAAGCTCAGGCAATAGCTACAGCTCCCATAAGCAAAACCACCCTGAAAAATTCTAAAATAAATTTTCAGGGTCATACTGAAATTCTTGCCCACTATTCAAACACAAAAGAATATGCAATGATGATGTATGGAAAAAGTCTTTCTGTTGTTCTTGCAACTATTCATATTCCTTTAAAAGAAGTACCTTTTGCCATTACAAAAGAAAATATCTTAAACAAAATTATTCTTTCAGATATTTCACTTAAACAAAGGTTTGGAATAAAAAATCCAAAAATTGCTGTTTGCGGTCTTAATCCCCATGCAGGAGAAGATTCTCTTTTTGGAGATGAAGAAGAAAAAATCATTATTCCGGCTGTAAAAAAAGCCCTTGAAAAAGGAATTAATGTTTTAGGCCCCCTTCCTCCTGACACCTTGTTTTTTAAAGCAAAAAACAAAACCTATGATGCAGTTTTAGCCATCTACCATGATCAAGGACTTATCCCTTTTAAACTTCTTCACTTTGAAGACGGAGTTAATACAACTCTTGGGCTTCCTTTCCCAAGAACATCTGTTGATCATGGAACAGCTTATGACATAGCCGGAAAAAACATTGCCAATCCCCAAAGCATGATAGAGGCAATAAAACTTGCAGCCCTTCAGGCGGTAAATATGAAAAACTTTGGCAATTAGCTTTATTTTTTTTAAATCCAGCTTAGATTACAAGTCTTAGGACTTTTAATTCAACCTGAGCAGATAAATTTTACATCCAACTCAGACTCTAAGTATAAAAAATAAAGAGGTTAAATGAAAAAAAGAATTTTATCCATCAAAGGTGCAAGGGAGCACAACTTAAAAAACATTGATGTAGACATACCCAAAGATAAATTTATTGTAGTAACAGGACTTTCAGGCTCTGGAAAATCCTCTCTTGCCTTTGATACTTTATATGCAGAAGGCCAAAGAAGATATGTTGAATCACTTTCAACCTATGCCAGACAATTTTTAGGCCAGATGGAAAAACCAGATATTGACTCTATTGACGGTCTTTCTCCTTCAATTGCCATAGAACAAAAATCTGCCAGCCATAACCCCAGATCAACTATTGGAACAGTTACTGAAATTTATGATTATTTAAGGCTTTTATTTGCCCGCACAGGAACCCCTTATTGCTGGTCCTGCGGAGATAAAATTGAAGCTCAAAGTGTGGATCAAATAATTGATCAAGTAATCAATTTCCCCAAATCTTCAAAACTAATTATTTTGTCTCCTATTTTTATTGAGAAAAAAGGAGCCCATGAAAAAACTTTTGAAAGCCTTAAAAAGGAAGGTTTTGCAAGGGTAAGAATAAACAATGAAATTTATGATCTTGATGAATTGCCTAAAATGAACAAAAACAAAAAATACAATATAGACGTTGTAATTGACAGGCTTGTCAATAAAGAGGGAATAGAAAAAAGGCTTTCCGACAGTGTTGAGCTTGCACTTAAAATGTCAAATGGAAATCTAATAGTAAACCTTGATCTTGAAAAAGATATTTTGTTCAGTGAAAACCTTGCCTGTACCAAATGCCAAATCAACTATCCAGAACTTAAGCCTTCAAGTTTTTCATTTAACTCTCCCCAGGGGGCATGTCCTGAATGTGACGGTCTTGGAAACACCACAGAACTTGATCCTGAAATGATAATACCAGATAAAAAACTTTCCATAAGACAGGGGGCAATAAGACCCTGGGCAAACAGAACTTCGTTTTATTTTTTAGATTTTATAGAATCTATTCTTAATTTTTATGATGCTGATATTTACACTCCATTTGAAAATCTGCCAAAAAAATGCCAGGAAACAATTCTTTATGGTTCAAAAGATATGATCCCTTTTAAATACCAGGTCAAAGGCAGAAAAAAAGTTAAAAATAAAAAATACGAAGGCATAGTCGAAAACCTTAAAAGAAAATACCTAGATTCAGACAAATCTTCAGCATCCCGTGAAGAAATAAAAGAATATATGAACTTTATTCCCTGCTCTTCATGTAAAGGCACAAGACTTAATATTGTAAGCAGGTCAGTAAAAATTGAAGGAAAAACACTGCCAAAAATCTGTGATATGGCAATCAGGGATTCAAAAAAGTTTTTATCCCAAATAAAACTTCCAGGAAAAAAAGGTGAAATTTCAAAGCCTATTTTAAAAGAAATCAATGACAGAATGGAGTTTTTATCCAGTGTAGGTCTTTCATATCTTACCCTTTCAAGAACAGCTTCAACTCTTTCAGGAGGGGAAAGCCAACGAATAAGACTGGCAACCCAAATAGGATCAAAGCTTTCAGGAGTTTTATATGTACTTGATGAGCCAAGTATTGGCCTTCACCAAAGGGATAATCTAAAGCTGATAAACACTTTAAAACAAATGAGAGACCTTGGAAATACAGTCCTTGTTGTTGAACATGACGAAGATACAATTCTTCATTCAGATCAAATAATTGACATGGGCCCGGGAGCTGGAGTTTTAGGAGGGGAAATAACTTTTCAAGGAACTCCTAAAGAAATACTAAAATCAAATTCACTTACAGGACAATATCTTTCAGGAAGAAAAAAAATAGAAATCCCGGCCAAAAGAAGAAAAGCAAAAGAATTTCTTGAATTAAAAGGAGCAAAAAAAAACAATCTTAAAAACATTAATGTAAAATTCCCGGTTAATTCTTTTACCTGTATTACAGGAGTTTCAGGTTCAGGAAAATCAACCCTTGTAATTGAAACTCTTTATAAGGCTCTTTTAAATAAATTTAATGGAAAAAACCTTTTCAGACCCGGAGAATATGATTCAATAGAAGGAAGTGAAAACATAAGAAAAATCATAAACATTGATCAATCTCCAATAGGAAGAACTCCTAGATCAAATCCTGGAACATATACAGGAATATTTACCTATATAAGAGAGCTGTTTGCCAAAACAGAAGAATCAAAGGCAAGAGGCTACAAGCCGGGAAGATTTAGCTTCAATGTTAAAGGCGGCCGCTGCGAGGCCTGTTCTGGAGATGGGGTAATAAAAATTGAAATGCATTTTCTGGCTGATATTTATGTTAAATGCGACCTTTGTTCAGGGAAAAGATATAACAGAGAAACCCTTGACATAAAATTCAAAGGAAAAAATATAGCTGATGTCCTTAATATGACGATTAATCAGGCCTCAGAATTTTTCACCAATATACCATTGATAAAAAGCAAACTTCAGACATTAAAAGATGTTGGACTAGGATATATAAAACTTGGCCAGCAAGCAACCACTCTTTCAGGAGGGGAAGCCCAGAGAATAAAACTTTCAAGGGAACTTTCAAAAAAAACCGGAACAAACACCTTGTATATTCTAGATGAACCCACCACAGGACTTCATGTTGACGATATAAAAAAACTTCTTGAAGTATTGGACAAGCTGGTAAAGGCAGATAACACAATAATAGTAATTGAACACAATCTTGATGTGATTAAATTTTCAGACTATATAATTGATCTTGGCCCTGAGGGAGGAGATGAAGGGGGAGAAATTGTTGCAGCCGGAACCCCTGAAGAAATTGCAAAAAACAAAAAATCACATACAGGAAAATTTTTAAAACAAATTTTAAAAAACTAAATAAAGACTTAGAGGTTTAAAATAAAAAAAGCCGGAGAAAATGTCCCCGACTTTTTTATTTTTCACTTACCTGATAATTTAAGCAGTTAATTACCCAAGAAGAGCTGCAATTACTTCTGCCTGAGGGTGTGCATAAATAAGGATAAGAGAAATAACAAGGGCATAAATACAAAGTGATTCAATCATCGCAAGACCGATAAGCAAGGTAACAGTAACCTTACCTGAAGACTCAGGGTTACGTGCGATACCTTCAACAGCTGCTTTAAGACCCATACCCTGGCTTAATCCGCAAAATGCTGCTGCAATTGCAAGACCAAAGCTGGCTCCTATAACCGATGCGATAAAAAAACTAAGTGCCTGTGTTTCCATTAAAAAATCCTCCTTAAAAAGTTAATTAATTACGCTTCTTCACAAATTACCCGAAAATATATAAAACTGATTACGCTTCCAAAATTAATGACTTTCTTCCACTTCCATGGCACCTGCAAAATACATAACAGCTAAAAGAAAAAAGATAAAAGCCTGAACAAAGGCAATAAAAATTCCAAGAGCCATTATGGGCAATGGAGCAAGATAAAGCCCTGCAAGTGTAAGAAGAATAGTTACAACAAGCTCATGTCCCATCATATTACCGAAAAGACGAAAGGAAAGAGACAATACCCTGGCAAGATGACCAATTATTTCAATGGGCATAATAATTGGGATAAGCCACCATACAGGCCCTGTAAAATGATTTACATACTTAATACCATGATACTTGATTCCTATATAATGTGTCATAAAAAAAACTACAAGGGCACATGATGCAGTTGTATTAAGACTTGCAGTGGGCGGAAAAAAACCTGGGATAAGACCAAAAAGGTTGCATATAAAAATATAAACAAAAAGAGTGGCTACAATTGGGAAAAACCATCTTCCTTCTTCACCTGCGGTATCAACCATAAAATTTTCAATCTCTGAAATAATAGCTTCAAAAACATTCTGAGCTTTACCAGGAATCATTTGAACATTTCTTGCTCCAAGGTAGCCAAGCCCTATAAGAAGAAGCATTATAAACCAAGTATAAATAACGTGGATGTTGGCATGGGCAAAATCCCCCAGCCCTATAATTTCAAAAAAATTTACCAAAAACAAATATGGATGTTCCATTCTTACACAGCCTCCTTAAAAATTATTTTCTTAATTTCAAGAATACTGGCAAGAAAAAAACTTGCAACCACAACAGATACACCAAGAATAAGACCTGGTGGAGCAACAATATTGTTTGCCAGCAATAAAAATATAATCACCCCGCTTATGAATAAGCGGATATAATACTTTACTATTACGCTTTGATGACTTTTAAGCTTTTCTGGAACAAAAGCTTTTTTTAAAGTCCTGGAAAGGAGATGAAAATTTACACATACTATAAGTCCTCCAAGAATTATTCCCGAGGTAAAATTATACGATTTTAAAGGGAATGAAGCCAAACTGAAAACAAGAAGAAGAACCCAGTTGGAAATTGTAACAAATTTTATTATTCTTACCTGGGGAACTTTGTCCATAGAGTTGCTCATCAGAGTTTATTTATCCTTTTAATCAATTTAATAATGCCATTGTATCCAGCACATATTCCTAAAAAAAGTCCTGCAAAGGTACAAATAGGAGACAAAGAGAAAACTTTGTCAAGCCAAATCCCAAAAAAGAGTCCTATAAATATGGATAAAGCAAAACTAAGCCCCACACTTCCAAACAAGGAAATCTCTTTAAACCACTTCATTTGACCCATTCATAAATCTCCATTTAAAACGTCGCCTACCATAATTAAAAAACCCAGTCAACGAAAAACCCCCTTACAAGGCCCCTTTGGTTAAAAAACCTCAACAATACCGTTTTTATCGTCATCCACAACTTCACCGATAATTTCAGCCCTAACATTTGAATTTCGTATTTTTCCCAAAATATCTTTAGAAAACTTTTTATCACAAGTAACTAAAAGCCCTCCTGAAGTCTGGGGATCAAAAATTATATCTTCAAGAGCTTTATTTATTTTTGATTTAATCAGAAGATGGTCCTTGCAATACTTCCTGTTTCTATATGCTCCTGCAGGAATCAGTCCCATTTCTGCATAATCTAAGGCCATAGGCAGCAATGGAAGTTTTTCTGAATAAAGAAAAACTTTTTTTTGGGAGGCAACAGCCATTTCCATAAGGTGACCTCCAAGCCCAAAACCTGTAACATCTGTAACTCCGCCGATTTCATAATTTTCAATAATTTCAATTATAAATTTATTAAGACAGATCATAACTTCAATCATTTTATTTATTGACAGTTCATCAGCTACTCCGCCTTTTAAAGCTGTTGCAATTATTCCGGTTCCAAGAGCTTTGGTTAAAATTATATCCTGGCCTTTAGTTGAATCAGAATTTCTTTTTACATTTTTTGGATCAATTGTACCTGTAACAGAAAGACCATATTTAAATTCATCGTCTTCAACACTATGGCCTCCAAGAAGAACTGCCCCAGATTCATCAATTTTACTTCTGCCTCCATCAAGAACTTCTTTTAAAACATCAGGAGGATAAATTGAAGAAGGAAAACACACAATATTCATTGCAGTAAGAGGCTTTCCTCCCATTGCATAAACATCACTCAAAGAATTTGCCGCTGCAATCTGTCCAAAAACAAAGGGATCATCTACTATAGGAGTCAAAAAATCCAGGGTCTGAACAAGAGCAAACTTATCAGAAATCTTATAAACACCAGCATCTTCAGAGTTTTCAAAGCCTGCAATAACATTTTTATTATTAGTTTTGGGAAACCCTTTGACTATCTCGGCCAGAACCTCCGGCCCTATTTTAGCCGCTCAGCCCGAAGCTTTTACTGTTTCAGTAAGCCTTGGAGGATTTTTATAAGATTTACAACCACTCATTTATAATCGTTCCTATAATTTTTTTTTGCATATAAAGGAAAAAGCCTTTTTGCCTCATTAAATGGCATAAAACCCATAAAAGCCCTTTTTTTCATCATTCTAATTCTTCCTGGAAAAGTTAATATACCCTTATAAAAGGGAACAGAAAAAATAGAACTGTCTTTTGACCAAAGCTTGTTATTTACTCCAAAGTGCCTTGTACCCAAACCAAGGTGAAAAATAAATAAAAAATTTTTTAATACAAAAATCATTTTATGCATTTTCTAAATCCCAACTAAAGTTTCCACCCTATAACAGATGCCTGCCTGCCAGTGACTTTATTGTTTCTATAGGAAAAATAAAAATCCTCCCTGCATTTGGTGCAATTTTGATCAATCCAAATGTTTCTGTCTTCAACCCCTAATTTAAGAAAATATTGTTTTGAAATTTCCCTTAAATCAAAATTATAGTCTCCTATCCTGAATTCCCAAAGTGATTCAGGAATCTCTTTTTTATAATTAACAAACTCAGCACAGCAGGGACCAAGGGAAGGACCTATTGCAACTGACAAATCTTTTGGTAAAGATCCGTATTTTTCCATCATTATATCAAGTGTTTTCACTATTATATTTGAAACAAGCCCTTTCCATCCGCAATGAACTGCTGCACAAACTCTTTTTTTAGAATCTACAATTAAAATAGGCTGGCAATCTGCTGTTTTTATCAAAAGAAGCTGCCCTGGATTATCTGTTATTAAAATGTCTGCATCTTCTTTTTTTAAAAAATGTTCACCATAAGCACCTTCAAGGGGATTTGGAATATAATGTGAAATTCCATGAACCTGATTAACAGAGATCATTTTATCAAACCCAAGTTCATTTAGAATAAATTTACGATTCCTTACTACATCAGATTCTTTATCACCTACGTCAAAGGAAACATTTAAAGAATCAAAAGGAGAAACACTTTTTCCTCCAGTTCTGAAAAAAAAACCATGATAAAGATTTTTTATATTTTCAAAAACCGGAGCTTTTGCATAATCAACCATAATAAAAACCTCAATCAGGATTTATAAGCTTCTGGCACTCTTTCTTCAAGAGAAGGGATCTGGGATCTGTACTCTATCATTTCCATAAATTCAAGCTTTGCAAAACCTGCCTCAAATTTGTTTTCTGCTTTGTACAAAAGCCTGCCTTTAGGAGAAACAATCAAAGAACCTCCACCATATTCCCTGGTATCACTTCCTGTTCTATTACATCCTATGATAAACAACTGGTTTTCAATTGCTCTGGCCTGGAGAAGAATTTCCCAGTGAGACTGCCTGGCAAGAGGCCATTGAGCACTTACAGCAATTATATCAGCATCCATATCAGTAATTGTTCTTGAAAGCTCAGGAAACCTTAAATCATAGCAGATTAAAAGACCAAGCTTTCCTATTGAAGTCTGTGCAACCACTGCCTTTTCACCTCTAGAAAATCTCTTATGCTCTCCTGCAAGTGAAAAAAGATGAACCTTTCTATATGAGCTGTTTATTGTTCCATCTTTTTCAATCACATAGGCTGTGTTGTAAATTTTATTTTCATCCAGTTCAGGAAGGGATCCAGTAATAACCATGGAATATTTTTTTGCAAAACCGCATAGTCTTTCAATTATTTCCGGAGTTTTAAGACAATGCTCCCTAAGAGAATTATAATCAAATCCACAGCTCCACATTTCAGGAAGAACTACAAGCTCTGTTTCTTTTTTATTTAAGATTTCAAGACCTTTTTCAACTTCACTAAAATTGTGTTCATAATTTCCGTAAACAACATCAAACTGAACAAACCCTGATTTAACCTGATTTAATTCAAGCATTTTATTTACTCCTTATATTAAACAGCTCTTGCAAAGGTTATTGCATCCACGCATTGGGCACCGGACTTTACAAGTGTTTTTGCACATTCTTCAAGTGTAGAGCCTGTTGTACAAACATCATCTATGATTAAGACTTTTTTTCCCTTAACAAGAAAAGAATTTTTTACTTTAAAAACATTGGAAATATTTTTTCTTCTTTCCTCTTTTTTTAATCCTGCCTGGGATCTTGTGTTTTTTATTTTTATTAAAACATTTTTATTAATTTCAGGAAAATCAACTCTGTATTTTTTTGCAAGATTTTGTGTTTCTATAGCAATCAGATAGGTTTGATTAAATCCCCTTTTCCTAAAAGCTTTTTTATGCATGGGAACAAACACCGCCAGATCATGGACCTGATTTTTATAAAATTCCAGATATGTTTTTAAAATGAACCATGAAATTTTTTCAGCAAAAAATGTTTTATAATTGTACTTTAACAAATGTACTATGTCCACAATAGAATCCTGATAAATAAAAGGTGAATTAATTGAAGATAAAAACTTTTTATCAGCAAACAAATCTTTTATTCTACCCTGAACAAAAAAAACTTTGCTTAAACACTCAGGACATAAAACATCGCAAAACACTTCGTTAAAATCTCCTGGAAATTTAAACTTTTCTTCTTTTAACCCTTTGTATTCAAAAAAATTTTTACAAATAAAGCAAATATCAGGATAAATCAGATTTTTCATGGTCTGTTCTTTTTTTTGGTATATAATGCCAATTTAAATAATAAAACTGCAACCATTTACACTACGGAGCTCCACACAAATGATAGACATCAACAAAATGAACGTTCTTATTGTAGATGATATGGAAAACATGTGCAAATCAATCCGTAATATGATGAAAATCCTAAAATACGGAAGTTCATTCACCCTGTGTTATAGCGGAGAGCTTGCACTTAAAGCCATGAGCCAAAGAGACTTTGATCTTGCAATAATAGACTGGAATATGCCAAAAATGAAAGGCATAGAAGTTTTGGAGCATATAAGAAACAACAAAAAACTCAGGGATATGCCTGTGATTATGATCACAGCCGAATCAAACAAAGAAATTGTTGCAGAAGCTGCAGAATCAGACATTGACGCCTATATTTTAAAACCGCTCACAGTCAAATCCCTTGAAAACAAAATTAAGGGAGTAATAGAAAAATACAATACCCCCCCAAAATTCATGGTTTTACTCAAAGAAGCAAGAGAGCTTGCCGAGTCAGGAGAATTGGACAAAGCCATAGAAATTTCCAAAAAAGCAATAATTGCTGAACCAAAATCTTCTCGTCCAATAAGGGTTTTAGGTTCTCTTTTTTATAAAAAAAACGAAATGACAAATGCTGAAAAATGCTTTTTAAGAGCAGCAAAAATGAACAGGCTTGATGTTTATGCATACCACCATCTTGGGGAAATCTATCTTAAAAAAAATGATATTGAAAAAGCTGGCAAGTTCTTTGAAAGAGCTATGAAAATAAGCCCAAGACATTATGAAAGAGCATTTAATTTTGCAAAAATTCTTCTTGCCAACAACAATATAGCAAAAGCAAAACCTTTGTTTAACAAAGTGTTTGAACTTGCAGAAGACCCTCTTGTTCAAAAAGAAGAAGTTGCTTTTTTATACCTTAAACACAAACATTATGAAGATTCCCTGGAACTTCTTGAAGAGCTTCAAACTTTTTATCCAGAACGAACAGATGTTTTGCTTACCATTGCAAGAATTTACAACAACTTTAAACAGCCTGGAAAAGTAATTGATTATTGTACAAAAATCACCAAGACTGAACCTGAAAATTTTGAAGCAAATTTAATGCTTGCCAAATCATTCATGGCAATGAAACAGGCCTTAAGAGCTGATGAAATATTAAGAAAGCTTGAAAAAATCATGCCCACAAATGAAGAGGTAAAAAAACTTCTTAAACTTAATACTTAACAATTGACTGCCAATAAACAGAACTTAAAACTTTTATAAAGAACTCTTCCAATGGAGATTAAGATGAGCAAGTCTATGGATATTTTGGGTTTCATAAAAAAGATAATTAAAATCTCAAACAATCAATCTAAGTCAAATTCAGAAAAATTAATGGAGCTAATTTACTTTCTCACCCTTATAACAGAAACTTCCAAAGGCTCAATAATGATTAAAAAAAACAGGCTGAGCATGGAAGTTGCAGCTTCAACAAACCCTGAACTTGTAGGAATTAAACAACCGCTTAACTCTGAAAGCCCCTCATGCTGGGTTTTTAAAAACAAAAAACCTTTATATGTAAATGACCCTCAAGACTTTGATGGTGAACGTCGGCAAAAAGGGAAATACAAGACAAGGGCATTTCTTGTAATCCCCATAATAATTAAGGATGAAGTTATAGGAGTAATCAACCTTACTGGAAAAAAAGGTCAGGACTGTTTTTCAGACGAAGAAAGGGAAATCCTTCTTGATCTTGCAGGAATAATAATCGGCCAGATAGAAACCCTTCGACTGACTCAAAAGCTTGAAGAAAATCAAAAAACACTTTCAATAAAAAACATAAAGCTTAAAAAGCTTGAAAAAATGAGGACTGAATTCTTTCAAATGATGGTTCATGATCTTAAAGGCCCTGTTTCTGAAGTTATTGCAAATCTTGATATAATGTCCTACACCATTGATAATGAAAACATTGAGTATGTAAAAGCTGCCCAGTCCGGCTGTGACACTATGTATACAATGATTTCAAATCTGCTGGATATAACAAGACTTCAGGATGGCTCTCTTAATCTGATATTGGAAAAAATTTCTGTGCCCGAAATTTTAACTGAAGCTTCATCAAGACTTTTTGCCGTTGCAAAAAACAAAGGACTTGAAATCACTCACCAATACAAGGAAAATGATGGACCTTTTATCTGGGGTGACAGAGGAGTTCTTTTAAGAGTTCTTCAAAACATTATTATGAATGCAATAACTCACAGCGGCTCTAAATCAATTTCAACAGGATTTGAAATCGAAGATAATTGTATTGTTTTTTATGTAAAAGATCTGGGTAAAGGAATCCCCCTTGAAAATCAAAAACTTATTTTTGATAAATACTTTCACCTTGAATCAAACAAATCATCTTCAGGACTTGGGCTGTCCTTTTGCAAATTAGCAATTAAAGCTCATAAAGGGGAAATCTGGGTAGAAAGCGAAGAAAACAAAGGCTCATGTTTTAAATTTAAAATACCTGAGCTTAAAAATACAGAGGAGGAACTTATTTTTGAAATCAAAGATTAATACTCACAAACTAATTAACGAAAAACTTTGCGGAACTCCTGTTTTATGTACAAAAAACCAAGCCAAGGTAGAATTAAAACTTACCAAAGAAATGGCAGCGGATGAAAAAGGACTTATTCACGGAGGATTTATTTTTGGGCTTGCTGATTATGCTGCAATGCTATGTGTTAATCATCCCCTTGTAGTACTTTCAGCATCCTCATCTAAGTTTTTAAAGCCGCTTAAAATAGGAGACCTTATCATTGCAGATGCTGTAGTCTTAAAAACCGACAAAAATAAAATCTTTGTCAAAGTAAATGTTTATTCTAAAGATTTGCTTGTATTTACAGGAGAATTCACAACTATAATCCCAAAACAACATGTGCTTGATTAAAAAATTTACTCTTATTTTTTTCTTCTAACCCTTCTGACAATCCTTTTCTTTTTTTTGGGTTTTGCAAATAGGCCTGGATTTCCCAGGCCCTCTTGGCGATAATCGCAGGTTGCCCTTTGACATTTAAGCCCTTTTGAGCCATTAGTTGAAACCTCTTCTATTAAAAACGGATTACTACACAAAGGGCAGGTGAAATGATAAGGTTTTGCCCAGCTTATAAAATGGCATAAATTATTGGTGCACTCATAAAAAACTTTTCCTTTTTCTGTTTCATTTTCAACAATTTTACCCTCATTGCAAACAGGACAAATCATGGCAAGTTCATTTTGAAATACTGATATTCTTTGTGCTATTTCTTCTTCTGAAAGAGCTGTTTCTTTCTGGACTTCTTCTTTCTGGACTTCTTCTTTCTGGATTTCTTCTTTCTGGATTTCTTCTTTCTGGATTTCTTCTTTCTGGACTTCTTCTTTCTGGACTTCTTCTTTCTGGACTTCTTCTTTCTGGACTTCTTCTTCCTGGATTTCTTCTTTCTGGATTTCTTCTTTCTGGATTTCTTCTTTCTGGACTTCTTCTTTCTGGATTTCTTCTTTCTGGATTTCTTCTTTCTGGATTTCTTCTTTCTGGACTTCTTCTTTCTGGACTTCTTCTTTCTGGACTTCTTCTTCCTGGATTTCTTCTTTCTGGACTTCTTCTTTCTGGACTTCTTCTTTCTGGACTTCTTCTTTCTGGACTTCTTCTTTCTGGACTTCTTCTTTCTGGACTTCTTCTTTCTGGACTTCTTCTTTCTGGACTTCTT
>JAVETN010000010.1 GCA_034006035.1 Desulforegulaceae bacterium | reverse complement strand
CCCTCTCTCCTGATATCTGGTCTTTGTATATTTTCAGATTATCAGAAGTTTTCTTTGGGTGGGTCAATTTTCAGCTGCAATTTTGTGCTTTAGTGGGTCAATTTTAGGCTACCAAAACTAAAGGATTTTTCTGATAAATATGTGTCTATAATTTTTTGATCGATAGTATCAAACAGGTTTTTATGACTTCTTTTCATATTAACGAGAAACTTGTTAATAGCTGAAGTAAAGATAGTGATTCTTCCAAGCTTGCGCATATTTGATTTTATGTGAACAGAGTCTATTCTTTGCTTATTAGTATCTACATTAAAAATACTTACTAAATGCTGAGTTATATTGCTGAAAAGAAGTTCATCCAAAGCATTTTCTATAACTATTTTTCTCATATTCCACAAAGTTTTTGGGCATATATATTTGGCATCATCTGATTCTTCGGTTAGATTTAATGCATAATGCCACTGCATATTGAATGCCAGCTGATTCACAGTTTCTTCATCAGTAAGGTCAAACATTTGCTGGATTATGAGAATTCCCAAAACTGTATGAAGTTCTTTTGTTGGCCTGCCAAACCCAGAGTTAAAGTAAGCTGATAGTTCTTTTACTGGTAATTTATGAAGAATTTCTTCTTGAAATAAGCCGGCCCAGGATTCTGAAAGCATTTTTTTACGTTTTGGGCTTAGAAAGTCCCATGGTGCAAAGAGTTCTTTTTGATTGTGATTTTTAATGCGAATCATAGTCTCTATCTTTAACATGTTAATATTATTAGATATATATACAATATTGTAGTAAAAATCAATAAGAAAATGATTTAAAATATTGAATAATTTTAGCTGGTTATTTAAAATAGACTTTTTACGAGTCCATCAATATTAATTTACAGCAAACTTTTTTAACTTAATCCGCAGGTGATTATGAAATTTGTAGACTTAAAAAAACAATATTTAAAATATAAAGATGAGATAGATTTTGCTATTAAAAATGTAATAGAAAACACAGCTTTTATTAATGGGCCAGATGTAAAAGCTTTTGAAAAAGAGCTTTGTGAATTTTCCGGTTCAAAAAATGCCATAGGCTGTTCTTCAGGAACTGATGCCCTTGTTATTCCAATGATGGCTCTTAATGTAAAACCAGGTGATGAAATTATTGTTCCGGCTTTTACTTTTATAGCAACTGCTGAAACCATTGCATTTTTGGGAGCAAAACCTGTTTTTGCAGATATTGACCCAATTACTTTTAATATAGACCCAAAAAGTATTGAAGAAAAAATTACTGCTAAAACCAAAGGAATAATAAGTGTTTCACTTTATGGGCAATGTGCAGACTATGATGAAATAAATAAAATTGCCAAAAAGCATAATTTATGGGTGATTGAAGACGGGGCCCAGTCCTTTGGAGCAGAATATAAAAATAAAAAATCAGGCACTTTAACTGATATTGGAACAACAAGCTTTTTTCCTGCAAAACCCCTTGGATGCTTTGGAGACGGAGGAGCAATTTTTACAAATAATTTTGAAACAGCTGAAAAAATGAGAATTATTTTAAATCATGGTCAGGAAAAAAGATACAAACACAAATATATTGGAATAAACGGAAGACTTGACACAATTCAGGCGGCAGTTTTAAGGGTTAAATTAAAATATTTTAAAGATGAAATTACCCTTAGAAATAAAGCTGCAAATATTTATACCGAGAATTTAAAAGGGATAGTTGAAACTCCGGAAGTTTTAAAAGATAATTTGTCAACTTTTGCTCAATATACAATAAGAGTTGAAAAACGAAATGAACTCCAGGAGTTTTTAAAATCAAAAGATATTCCAACAGTAGTTCACTATCCAATTCCTCTTTACAGACAGGAAGCTTTTGAATATTTAAATGAAAATACCAAAAACTTTCCTGTATCTGAAAAACTAAGCCGGGAAGTAATGTCTTTGCCAATGCATCCGTTTCTTGAAGAAAAAGATATCTTGTTTGTTTGTTCAAGCATAAAGGATTTTTATAATGGTTGAAAATTACTTTGTCCATGAGTCTTCTTATGTTGATGATAACTGCAAAATTGGTGAAAATGCCAAAATCTGGCATTTTTGTCATATTCTTAAAAACACTACAATTGGAAACAATACAAGCCTTGGACAAAATGTTGTTGCAGGGCCCAATGTAAAAATTGGAAGCAATTGTAAAATTCAAAACAATGTATCTGTATACAATGGAGTTGAAATTGAAGACGGCGTTTTTTGCGGGCCTTCTTGTGTTTTTACAAATGTGATTAATCCAAGGGCTTTTATTGAAAAAAAAGATGAGTTCAAAAACACTCTTCTTAAAAAGGGATGTTCAATTGGAGCCAATGCAACAATAATATGTGGAATAACCATTGGTAAATATGCCCTTATTGCAGCAGGAGCAGTGGTTAATAAAAATGTTTCTGATTTTGCACTTATGGCAGGTGTTCCAGCTAAGCAAATAGGCTGGGTTTGCAGATGTGGTGAAACTCTTAAATTTGAATCAGAATATGAAATCAAATGTTTATCTTGCAATACCAGATATTTAATGAAAAACAACACCCTTTGTTTATCAGAATAGTTTTCTGAACTTGTTCTAAGCTCCAGTCTTGCCCATTACCCACATCTTTTCTGCTAATTCCCAAGTTCTGGCTTGGGAACGAGCCTCGAATAAAAGATGTGGGTAAAGGGCAGAGCTCTAGCTTGGGAACCAACAGAAAAAAGTTGGAGTTTGGGAACCAGCAAAAAAATTGCTCGCCAGTTTTTTAGATAAGTATCCAATTCTTTTTTTATTAATAAAACTCATCAACTACGATTCTTGACTTTTTATTATGCCTGCACTAACAAATAGAAATAAATAAAAAAAAGGAAAAGGAGATAGAATGGATAATAAAAAAACAATGTTTAAAGAATTGATTTTTGTGCAGTTTGAAAAACTAGCGGTAACTAAGCATTGTTATGAGTAATTTTTTCCTAATTTATTTTTTAAAAACAAATTAGGAAAATTAAGAATTAAAAGTATTTAGGATGATTAAAAAAATGGGTGGATCTAGTAATTAGATAATCAGTAATTGATGAAAAATAAGATTGATTTGAGGTTTAAGTTTTAAATTCGAAGTTGAAACAGGATAAAAGGGTTCTTGATTGCTGATTAACTAAAAGAATAACCATTAAAAGGAAAATTCAAAAATATGAAAACGACAGCTAATAGAGTAGTAATGGCCATAGCCTGTTTATTTGTATTTGGTTTTGTATTTCAAGGACAGGTCAGTGCAAAAAAAATTGATACCCAGTTTGAAATCCCCAAGGGAACAAAGACCTTATATGTATCAGTAGCTAACGGCAGCAACCGAAATGACGGTAGTTTAGCTAAACCCATAAAAGATTTGCAAAAAGCCATTGACAAGGCTCCTGAAGGTGCTGTTATTTGTGTTGCTGAAGGAAATTATCTAGGCTATTTGGAGCAGGGTTGGGTAAAGGTAAACAAATATGTTTCTATTGTAGGCGGTTTTTCCAATGATTTTACTCAAAGAGATCCTATCAAGTTTCGCACTACAATGCGTCCTGGTGTTGCACAGAAAATGACTTCGGGTAATCAGGGAATAATGGATATCCGGGTAGTTGGAAAAAGAGATGGAGTTATACTTGTAGATGGGATTGTTTTTGATCGGGGACAAATAAATACCTATGTAATGCCTATTTATGACAATCCAGTAGCTTCTGCTCCCGAAGGTTGCGAAACCGGACGTATTGTAGGTGTGGGAGAATCACCACAGGGAGTTCCCGTGGTTCAGCCCGAGGGTATGAAAAGTGCCTTTCAGCTTATCAGCGGCGAGGCAGAAGGTAAGCTTACCATTCAAAATTGTGTATTCCTTAATGGATATCATTTTGCCATACAAATGTCCTGCAAAGGCGGTCATTTTGAAATAAAGAACAATTTATTTGTAGCAAACCGGATGTCTGCCTGCGAGATGCGCAGCGGGCTGGCAAAACCCAATGAGTCTTTTGTTGAGTTTCATGACAATACAGTGCTGTTTACTTGGTGCCGCACAAAACATATGGAAGACATGGGGTACGGGTTTCGCTATATGACTGGTATTGATGCCGATGTTTATAATAATATATTTGGCTGCAGCAATTACGGAGCCTTGGATCGTACCTATATTGATGCTGATAAAAGGAAAGAAGCTAAGCGGGTAACTTCGGCTTGGAACAACTTGTTTTTTGGCAATAGAAATGGCGATTTGGTAATGCCTTCAGGCGGTGGTGGATGGACCTATGTTCTTGCAAAAAACTTTGAAGATGTAGAGCAGCTTGTTAAATACGAAAATAATAGAGAAATGAATGAAGAAGAAGTAACTGCCATTAGTAAAAAAATAGTGGCTCCTTATCTTAAAGGATTTATAGGAATTACAGGCACACAAACCTCTTCATTCAATCCAAATTCATCGTTAAACCAGTTTAGAAATGCATTGGGGATGAATATGCAGGGAACAGAAACTGTTCGGGTTTCCATGTATGGTAACCGTTATCCCTATGAAAAAGTATTTGATCTTTTTGGAGCTGTAGAAGGCTATGGAGCACAGATACCTTAAGAATAAATGGTAATAGATTGGTTCCAAAGGGTTAGGCGATTATTATCAGGCTAACTTTTTTATATGGGAAAATTTAATAGTTTTTGTTTATTTAGGGGAAATCGAGCATTTAAAGATGCTGCTGATTTCCCCTTTATTTTTTGTATCATCAAGTTTTTTTAACTGGTTGGTCTTTTGTAAAAATTTGCTGCTAAAGTTTCTTTACTATTAAGGTAAATTGTTGCAGAAGATAAACAAATGACCAGCTACACAATTAAAATTGCTGACAATGATGGAAGTTTTTTTCTGTATGATCTTATTCGTAAAAAGTCTTTAACCCAAATTAAGTATTGTATTTTAGTAAGGCAGAAATTTAAAGAGCTCTAATAAAGGGAGAGAGCATGCAAATCGTTACTATTAGTCGAGAGTTTGGCAGCGGAGGAAGAGAGCTTGGTAAAAGGTTGGCTGATTTTTTTGGCTGTGATTATTACGACAAAGAAATTATTACTTTTATAGCCTCAAACAAGGGTATGGATGAAAATTATGTAGAACGGGCCATAGAGCAGGAAACATGGCAAAAAAGACCCTTGACTTTCCGTAAAGCCATTGCTGGAATTTCTCTACATTCTGTCCAGACAGGTTTGCTCTTAGAACAAAAAAAAGTAATTGAGCAGATTGCAGCAACCGGGAAAGACTTTGTCATTGTGGGAAGAAATGCGGATGTGCTGCTTAAAAAATACAAGCCCTTCAATATTTTTGTTTGTGCTGATATGAAAGCAAAAATTTCTCGCTGTATAGAAATTGATCCCGAATATAGGGAGTTGACTGCCAAAGAAATAGAAAAAAAGATTCGTCGGGTTGATAAAAATCGAGCTCAGGTCTGCGAGCTTATTTCAGGGAACAGTTGGGGAGACAGATACGATTATCAATTAACTCTAAATACCACAGATTGGAATATTAAAGAGTTAACTCCGGTAGTAGCTGAATTTGTAAAATCCTGGTGCGGAAGAACAGAAGTTGATTCAGTTATCTGACCGGTTTAACTATAAAAAATTATTAAGGTTTACCTTCCCATCTATAGTCATGCTGGTTTTTACTTCTATTTATGGAGTGGTTGACGGTTTTTTTGTTTCTAATTTTGTAGGGAAAACCCCCTTTGCGGCCGTCAACTTTATTATGCCTTTTCTTATGATTTTGGCATGTGTAGGTTTTATGTTTGGAACCGGTGGTGGTGCTTTGATTGCCAAAACCATAGGCCAGGGTGAAAAAGAAAAGGCAAATCAGATTTTTTCTCTTCTGATTTATGTATCTATAGTGATCAGTGTTTTTTTAACTATTTTTGGTATTGTTTTTATTCGACCCATCGCTGCTGCGCTTGGGGCAGAGGGGCAGTTGCTGGAAGGCAGTATTCTCTACGGACGAGTTGTTTTAATTTCAATTCCTGCTTTTGTCCTTCAAATTGAGTTCCAATGCCTGTTTGCTACTGCAGAAAAACCCAAAATTGGAATGGGTATTACTGTTGCGGCAGGCATAATTAATATAGTTTTAGATATCTTGTTTATTGTTGTTTTCTCCTGGGGGCTTGTGGGTGCAGCAGCAGCTACTGTTATAAGCGAGTGTGTTGGAGGTATTGTTCCTTTAATTTATTTTAGTAAGAAAAACACCAGTCTTCTTCAATTGACCAAAACTAAATTTGACGGAAAAACACTGCTCAAGGCATCTATTAATGGCTCTTCTGAAATGGTTAATGTTATTTCCATGTCAACTGTTGGAATGCTTTATAATATGCAGTTGCTGAAATATGCGGGTGAAGACGGGGTTGCTGCCTTTGGTGTTCTCATGTATGTTGAGTTGATTTTTATTGCTATGTTTATTGGATACTCTGTTGGCTCGGCTCCGGTGATAAGCTATCATTATGGTGCTGATAATAATGATGAATTAAAGGGATTGACAAAAAAGAGTATTGTCATTATTGGGGTTTTTTCTTTTTTCATGTTTATTGCTGCTCAAGTTTTTTCACGACCCTTGTCTCTTTTGTTTGTAGGCTATGACCAAGTATTGATGGCCATGACGTTAAGGGCGTTTTTTATTTTTTCCTTTTCATTTTTGTTTGCAGGATTTGGAATTTATGGTTCCTCCTTTTTTACTGCAATGAACGACGGGTTGACATCTGCTTTTATATCTTTTTTAAGAACTCTTGTGTTTCAAGTTGCTGCTGTTTTAATTTTTCCATTATTCTGGGGAGTGGATGGAATTTGGATATCTATTGTGGCGGCAGAAGCTATGGCTGTTTTTGTTACTTTGTTGTTTTTTATTGGGAATCGTAAAAAATATCATTATTGAGTTTTTGATAAATAGTATTAAACTTTACAGTTTCATATAAAATAAATAGTTATAGACTTGGATTTAGCTCAAATTTAATTCCCTAATTGAAGGTCTTATATCTTTAAATTAAAAAAACTCCAGCTCAATAAGAGCTGGAGTAGGATGATTTAAAAATTTACTTGATTTCCACCGGGTTTATTTGGTGGAGTATGGCTTGCTATTTGTTGGATCTTCTCCAAATGTTCATTGCTTCGGCATCTTTTACCAGTTGATCCTGAAAATCAGGGTGAGCAATGGCAATCAATGCTTCTGCACGCTCCCAGGTACTTTTGCCTTTTAGATTGGCAATTCCGTTTTCTGTTACTATCATATGAGCGGCTGTTCTGGGGGTTGTTACTATGGCCCCTATGGCAAGAGTAGGATTGAGGGAAGAAATTCTTTTCCCTTTAACTTCCTTTACTGATGGGGTGCAAATAAAGCTTTGACCACCTTTTGACTTGTATGCTCCTTCTACAAAGTCTAGCTGCCCGCCTGTACCGCTGATGTGACGAGTACCAATACTTTCAGAACATACCTGTCCAAACAAGTCCACTTCAACACAAGCATTGATGGATACCATATTATCCAGTTGGGCGATAACCTTTGGGTGGTTTACATAATCAACATTATACGAGATGCATCCCGGGTTATCATCAATAAAGTCATAGACTTTTTGTGTACCCATGGCAAATGAAAATACCTGTTTATAGGTATCAAGACTTTTGCATTTTCCTGTAATTTTTCCAGCTTCTGTCATTTTTACGAAGGCATCAACATACATTTCAGTATGAACACCTAAGTCTTTTAGATCGGAAGCGGCGATCATTCCGCCAACAGCGTTTGGTACGCCTCCGATACCTAATTGAATACAGCAACCATTTCTCAGTAGAGGGATAATATGTTCTGCAATTTTTATATCAACCTCACTGGGCTCAGCGTCTGGAAGGACGGGTATATTATTGTCCACCTCTATGAGATGGTCAATCTGGCTGACATGAATACTTTCCTGACCACCACCAAGTACTCTGGGCATGTTGGGGTTTACTTCAAGAATTCGAATCTTGGCAATTTCATAGGCAGCCATAGCACTAGGATTACCAGCTCCCCAACTAAAATAACCATGCTTATCCATGGGGCTCACCTGGGAAACAAAAATATCGTTTGGTGCACAATCTTTTCGGGTCATTAAAGGGCATTCATGGAATTTCATGGGAATGTAATAAAGCCCTTTGTCGATCCATTTTCTATCATGGGCAGCAACATGCCAACTGTTCCAGGTAAAAGTCTCAGTGCAAGCTTCCAGTGTATAATGGGGGTATGCACCGATATCACAACGAATTTTGACATCATTGAGCTCATCCTTGCGTTTTGCCAAAGCTTTGTCAAAAGCATCAGAGGCACATACTCCAAAGGCATATTCTATCCAGTCACCTGATTTTACAACTTTAGCAACTTCGTCTGCCGTTGCCAGTTTGCTTTTATAGATTTTTTCCCATTTACCCATAATATTAACAACCTCCTAATTTCTAATTTGATTTTAATGTGATCTTAGCCGTTAGAGATTCTTTTGTTTCATTTTTGTTTGATGTAGATTTGGAAACTTTTTTCTTACAATTGAAAATTTTTTGAATGTTTAAAAATTAATCTCATGCCTTTTTAAATCAAGACTAGACTGAGTTAGAACCTATTCAACTCAAATTTTATTTGCATATCTGGTTACACCAAAAACTCTAGCTTTCATCCTAGGTTTTTTTGTTAATCAGTTTGCAGTTTGACTGTCTTGAAATATTTAGCAATGTACTGCAACTAGATACATTGCAATCTATGTGCCATAAATTTTTTCTATCAACTAAGTTGTCTAATTGCAGGCAATAAAGTAGAAGCTTAAATAAACAAATCAGCGGGAAAATCGTGGATTATGTAACTATTGGGTTACTTGCGGTGAGGTTGATAACTCAGGTAACTTTGCCTAACAAGGATTAGGGAGCCTGAGGGGCGTTATGTGCACATAAGGAAACTGTGTTTGCCCAGGCCCATTTTTTGATAAAAAAAGCTCCGAGTGCAATTATAGCTTTTTTATCAATTTTTTTGGTTGTTGTTTAGGCAAAGTTTTGAAATTAGGCTTAATTTTAAAAAAACTAATAGCAGAGCTTTCTTTGTAAAGGCTTAATTAGTGCTGTATTTAAATGTTATTTTCTAGGGCTGCCTAGGGAGCTTTTAAAAAAATTAGCCTGATCATGGGAGAAAAGCAAGTATTTTACAGTTGAGGAATGCTAAATTTGTTTGAAATTTAATTCATCTGTTTCCTGTTAATCTAAAGTAAATTGGCTTAGATTCTTTAGATTTTTATTTCTTGCTGAAAACATAGCTTTAAAGTCTGTTCAAAAGCCTATTGTCTTGGTATAGATATAGATTCTTAAAAATTTAATTATCCATTTAATTATCCAAGGAGTTTTGCAGTATGAGTAATGATCCGCATAAAATAATTTATTCAATGATGAAAGTCAGTAAATTTCATCAGAATAAACCAGTTATAAAAGATATTTCACTTTCATATTTTTATGGAGCCAAAATTGGAGTTTTAGGACTTAACGGAGCAGGGAAAAGTACTCTTTTAAGAATCATGGCAGGGGTTGATAAAGAATTTAATGGTGAGGCAGTTCTTTCACCTGGATATTCGGTTGGATTTCTTGAGCAGGAACCAGAGCTTGATCCTGAAAAAACAGTAAGAGAAATTGTTGAAGAAGGAATGCAGGAGCTTGTTGATCTTTTAAAAGAATACAATTCAATAAGTGAAAAATTTGCTGAACCAATGTCTGATGATGAAATGACTGCACTTATAGAAAAGCAGGGCGAACTTCAGGAAAAATTAGACACTCTTGATGCCTGGGATGTTGATTCAAGGCTTGAAATGGCAATGGACGCATTGAGATGTCCTCCTTCAGATACAAAAACAAAAGTATTGTCAGGCGGTGAAAAAAGAAGAGTGGCTCTTTGCAGGCTTTTGCTTCAAAAGCCAGATATTCTTCTTCTTGACGAGCCCACAAACCATCTTGACGCTGAAACTATTGCTTGGCTTGAACATCATCTTCATACTTATCAAGGTACAATTATTGCTGTTACCCATGATAGGTATTTTCTCGATAATGTTGCAGGATGGATTTTGGAACTTGATCAGGGTTATGGTATCCCCTGGAAGGGAAATTATTCTTCGTGGCTTGAGCAGAAACAAAACAGACTGAACCTGGAAGATAAAAAAGAAACTGAAAGACAAAAAACCCTTCAAAGGGAACTTGAGTGGATAAAAATGTCTCCAAAAGGAAGACAGGCAAAATCAAAAGCAAGAATAAACTCTTATGAATCCCTTTTAAAGCAGGGCAGTGAAAAAAGAATTGAAGATCTTAAAATTTATATTCCGCCGGGGCCAAGGCTTGGAAATAAGGTGATTGAAGCTGAAAATCTTTCAAAGGCTTTTGATGATAAACTTTTGTTTGAAAATATGAATTTTATGCTTCCTCCCGGTGGGATTGTAGGAATTATCGGGCCCAATGGTGCTGGTAAAACAACTCTTTTCAAAATGATAACAGGGCAGGAAAAGCCAACTTCAGGTACTTTGTCAATAGGCGAGTCTGTAAAGCTTGCATATGCTGATCAATTAAGGGGAACTCTTGATCCTGAAAAATCCATTTGGGAAGTTATTTCAGGAGGAAATGACACTATTGAGCTTGGAGGCAGAGAAGTTAATTCAAGAGCTTATGTAGGAAGATTTAATTTTTCAGGCAGTGACCAGCAAAAACAGGTAAAAATGCTTTCAGGCGGTGAAAGAAACAGGGTTCATCTTGCCTGTATTTTAAAAGACGGAGCCAATGTTTTACTTCTTGACGAACCTACAAATGATCTTGATGTAAATACAATGAGGGCTCTTGAAGAAGCTTTGGAAAATTTCGGAGGCTGTGCTGTGATAATAAGCCATGACAGGTGGTTTCTTGACAGAGTGGCAACCCATATTCTTGCTTTTGAAGGAGATTCAAATTTAGTCTGGTTCGAGGGTAACTATTCTGATTATGAAAAGGACAAAAAGAAAAGACTTGGAAAGGCTGCTGAAATTCCCAGGCGAATAAAATACAGACAGCTTACCAGGTAATTTTTTAGAATTGAGCGTTTTTGGAGTTAAAAAAATGCTCAATTTGACTTTAACAGTTTAATTAAAAACTTTAGGTTGATTAAATCCATGGACTTTATTTAAGCGGTTTTTATGCGAACAATTTTAAAAAAAATACTTATTATAGAATGTTTAGGGTTTGTCTCTATTTTAGTTTCCCTGTGGATGGTTGAGGTTTTTAATCTTTTCCATTATCTTTTTGGATTTGAAAAAACTTCAATAAACTGGGCTGAAATCTATTTTAATTCTGCTTTAATTATTATTATATCAATTATAGTAGTTTCTTTCACAAGGAAGATGCATGAAAAAATAGAAGATATTGGAATGCGGGATTTGTTGACAGGTCTTTTTAACAGAAGATATGTACACGAGTATTTTGAAAAGGTTAAAGAAAAAAAAATAAAAAGATTTTTTTCTTTTATCCTTTGTGATTTGGATCATTTTAAAAAAGTTAATGATACTTATGGACATGATTGCGGAGACTATGTTCTTAAAGAAACCGCCCGAATTATGAAAAGTAAAATCAGAGATGGAGATCTTGCCAGCAGATGGGGTGGAGAAGAGTTCCTTCTAGTCTTACCGGATCTTGAAGCTGATTCTGCTTTTGATGTTGCGGAAAGAATTAGAAAAGAATTGTTTGATTTTGAATTTTCCTGGGGTAGTGAGAAATTTAAAATTTCAATGAGCTTTGGAGTCGCTGGAAACTGGCTGTATGATAATCATCCCTACGATATTATAACCATTGCCGACGAAAAGCTTTATGAAGCTAAAAATACAGGGAGAAATAAAGTTGTGTGTTAGTGTTTTCTAAGCCTTTTTTCCCATGGAATTTCCCCAGATTGTGTGAAAATACTTTATCCAGAAATAAAAATAAAAAAATGATATATTTGCTTTGACATAAGTTTTTAAACAACTGAAAATATTTTTTACTCGTTAGGGGTGTCTTAATGACTGAGAGTCTCACTTTGAGTGACCCTTAACACCTGATCAGGATTATGCCTGCGTAGGGAAACGAGTTTAAATTTTAGAAAGTATTGAATTTAAGCCGTTTCTTTTTATAGGGAACGGCTTTTTTATTTTAATTATACAATAAAAGGAAAGATTATGGCTACCCAGCTAACTTATGCACTTGAAGGTAAAATTACCAAAGCAATGGAAGAAGTGGCAGAAGATGAAAATTATAGCCCTGAGGAAATTTGTGAAAAGGTCAAGTCAGGAAGAGTTGTTATTCCAATAAATAAAAACAGAAGTTTTAGAGCTGTTGGAATTGGAGAGGGTTTAAAAACCAAAGTTAACGCCAATATTGGGACTTCTCCAAGCCGTCATTGTATGGAATCAGAGCTCTTAAAGCTTAAAACAGCAGTTGAGGCAGGAGCTGATGCTGTTATGGATCTTTCCACTGGGGGAAATCTTTCTGAAATTTTGAAAGAAATTATTTCAAAATCTCCTGTAATGATAGGAACAGTGCCTATTTATAAGGTTGTGTCAAAGTATATATCAAGCGGAAGGCAGGCTCTTGAATTTACTAAGGAAGACCTTTTTGAAGAAATTCTTTTTCATGCAAAATCAGGGGTTGATTTTATTACAGTTCATTGCGGAATTACAAAGCATACTGTTTCAGTTCTTGAAAATTGTGATAGAAAAATGGGGATAGTTTCAAGAGGCGGCAGTTTTCTTGCAGAGTGGATTGTGAGAAATAAAAAGGAAAATCCATTATATGAATATTTTGATGAGCTTCTTGATATTTGCCTTAAATATGATCTCACCCTTTCACTTGGAGACGGACTCCGACCTGGAGCAATCTGTGATGCTGAGGACCGAGCTCAAATTTCTGAACTTATAACTCTTGGTGAACTTACTAAAAGAGCAAGGGCAAGGGGAGTTCAGGTAATGATTGAAGGGCCTGGTCATGTTCCTTTAAATAGAATTGCAGGGGATATGAAACAGCAAAAAAGATTTTGTGAAAATGCTCCATATTATGTCTTAGGCCCGCTTCCTACAGATGTCGCTCCAGGATATGATCACATTGTCGGAGCAATTGGAGGTGCTGTTGCCGCAGCCAATGGAGCTGATTTTCTTTGTTATGTAACACCTGCAGAGCATCTTACTCTTCCGGATCTTGAAGATGTAAGACTGGGTGTTGTTACTTCAAAAATTGCGGCTCATATAGGAGATATAGAAAAAGGTGTGAAAGGTGCCTGGGAAAGAAATCTTGAAATGGCTGATGCCAGGAGAAATTTTGACTGGGAAAAAATGTTTGAACTTTCAATAGATCCTGAGCTTGCAAGAAAAAGAAGGAATTCTTCTGAAGACAGTAAAAGAGATGTTTGCACAATGTGTGGTGACTTATGTGCATTAAAAACTTGGGACAGAGCAGTTAACTCAAAATAAGTCCAGATAAAGTCCTGGTTTTTTTGAAAAGTTTGCTAGAGCTCATTGTGACATTATGTGTAGATAACACCCCTTCAATCATGTAACCACTGTTAACCCTGAATGTTCGTGTTTTTAACAGCATCTAAGGTAACCGTTTGGTTACATGGTAGCTGTGGTTTGCTAGTTTGCTTTTTTTATTTCCAGCTCTAATATTTTAATATATTGATTTAGTTGGGGATGGAGTCTGTGGCATAGTGATTGCATATCTTAATCTTAAAATACAAAGGTAAATATTTTCTAAATCAATAAAATAAGGATTCAAAATGGAAATTAAACTTTTTGGTGTGGTTGGGGCCGGTCAAATGGGGAATGGAATTGCACAGGTTGCAGCTCAAAGTGGCCTAGATGTAATAATGTATGACATCAGCGATGAAGCATGTGAAAAGGGTCTTTCAGTTATAGAAAAAAATCTTTCAAGATCTGTATCCAAAGAAAGAATGACTGATGATGAAAAAAATCAAATTATGAAAAGAATTAAAACCTCATCAGATCTATCTGGTTTAAAGGATGCTGACTTTGTTGTAGAGGCTGCAGTTGAAAGAGAAGATCTTAAGTTTAAGCTTTTTAAAGACCTTGATGGGATTTGTAAAAAAGATATTATTCTTGCAACAAACACTTCTTCCATTCCAATAGGAAGAATAGCATCCCAGACAAAAAGGCCAGAAAAAGTAATTGGAATGCATTTTATGAATCCAGTTCCGGTTATGAAGCTTGTAGAAATTATCCGAGGTCTTGAAACTGATCAAAAAACTTTTGATATTACAATTGGCCTGATTGATAAGTTTGGAAAAACTCCTGCGGAGTCAAGCGATTTTCCTGGATTTATAGCAAACAGAATTCTTATGCCAATGCTTAATGAAGCTGTTTTTACACTTTATCACGGTGTGGGAACAAAAGAGGCTATAGACTCAGCGATGAAGCTTGGTATGAATCATCCAATGGGCCCGCTTGCACTGGCAGATCTCATTGGTCTTGATACCTGTCTTGCAATCATGGAAACTCTTCATAAAGGTTTTGGTGATTCCAAGTATCGTCCATGCCCATTGCTTAGAAAATATGTTGAAGCAGGCAGGCTTGGTCGAAAAACAGGTCGCGGGTTTTATGAGTATAACTAAGGCTTTTATATCTCTCCTAAATATATATGAGCAAAAGACAATAGTTTTTAATTACCCTTGAAAGCATTAAAATTAAAGGAGCATTTTTATGACAGAAATTAAGCATTCCTTCGCAACTCCTGCACCTGCAGGGCTTGGAGCACTTGTTGTAGCATGTTTTGGTTTTGGAGCTGTTTTTCTTGGTAAAATAGAATTAGCAGGTCTGCCTTTGCTTGCTGCTTGGCTTTTTGGGGGCGGAATTGTTCAGTTTACAGTTGCCGTTATTGAGCTAAAAGATCATAATGTTACAGGAGGTAATGTATTTCTCTTTTTTTGTGCCTTTTTCATGTTTGCTGCTTGCTTTAGTACTTTGGCAAAGTTTTTCATGATTAAATCAGGGATTACACCTCATGTAGTTATCGAGGGATGGTGTTGGATGGCAGGAGCTTTGTTTCTTACAGTAGTAACACCTGCTTATTTGAAAACATCTTTGCTTTTATTTATTGTTGTTATTCTCCTTGACATAGCTTTATGGCTTATTTTTTTGCTTGACATGGGGGTTGCTTCAACTGGGGTAAAACCGATTATAGGATGGGTTCTGATTACAGCAGGATTTATTGCTCTTTATATAATTGGTGCAGTTACTAATAATACTGTTTTTAATAGGACTGTCTTACCTCTTCCTGGTCCAATAGTTAAATAGTTAAAAACTATAGTAAGATTAACCAGCCTTGACCGAGGCTGGTTACCCAAACCTTTCTCAAAATTCTTTGTCCCAAGCCTGTAACAGCTTTTATTCAAGTTTTTTCCTTTTATACCAAAAACTATAAAGTTTGTTTAAATTCCGTTCTCATTGTTTTAATTGACAAGTTAAAGTCTAGTAGATTAATGTTCCAATCTTTTCAAAATTGTAGTATTATTTATAATTCCTTGTTAGCAACTTTTTGTTTTTTAGTAAGTGATTGAACAAAAGTTAGAAGTTTGTTTTATTTCAATTAAGAATTTAAACTTCAGGGATAATTTTTTATAAGTTTGGTGAAATTTAAGCTGGTAGATATTTAAATCAATTAGGTTAAATAAGGTTACAAAACATGTCTGAATTTAAATACTTACCCCTTTATCCTATGTTTGATTTTGGGAACGTAAAATTTGAAAAAGTTTCTGGTAAAGGGGGCTCTGTTTTAAAGTTTGATAACAAAAACTATCTTAAAATAGAGTATGATGACTTAAAAACAATTGCAGAAAAAAGTTTTTCAGAAATAAACTATTTTTTTTCAAAATCTCATCTTCAAAAATTATCAGATATTTTAAAAGATAAAGAATCAAGTGAAAATGACAAATTTGTTGCAAGAAAATTAATTGAAAATGCTGTGATTTCATCTTCAAAAATTTTCCCTCTATGCCAAGATACTGGTACTGCAACAATTTCAGCTGAAAAAGGAAATTTAGTCTTAACAGATTTTGATGAAAAAAAAGCTTTGAGCGAAGGGGTTTTTGAAACATATAAAAATGAAAACCTAAGGTATTCACAGCTTGTTCCCTTATCTTTTTATGAAGAAATAAATTCAAAAACAAATCTTCCGGCTCAAATAGATATTTATTCAGGAAAAGGAAATGATTTTAAATTCAACTTTGTAGCAAAAGGAGGAGGGTCTTCCAATAAGACATTCTTTTTTACTGAAAATAAATCCCTTCTAAAGCCAGCTGAATTTAGAACTTTTCTTGAAGCAAATATAAAAAAAATAGGAACAGCAGCTTGCCCTCCTTATAATATCGGTGTTGTGATTGGAGGAACTTCTCCTGAAATGAATCTTAAAACCTTAAAACTCCTTACTTCAGGTTCGCTTGAACATGTCAAGCCTTCAAAATCAGGTGAATATTATGCTTTAAGAGATTTTGAAATTGAAAAAATTATTTCTGATATCTGCGTAAACACGAAAATGGGAGCTCAGTACGGAGGAAAATACTTTGCTTTATCAACCAAAGCCATAAGCCTTCCAAGGCATGGAGCTTCTGTGTTTGTAAGTATAGGGGTCAGCTGTTATGCTCACAGGAATCAATTTGGGCTTATTAATGAGGATGGAATTTTTCTTGAAGAAAAAGAAAAAGATCCTTCAAAGTATCTTCCCGACGAACAAGTTGATTTTAAAAATCCTGCTAAAATAAATCTTGATCAGCCAATGGATAAAATAAGAGAAGAGCTTTCAAAATTAAGTGTTTCAAGCCCTATACTTTTAAATGGAACTATTATTGTAGCCAGAGATATTGCCCATTCAAAAATTTTGGAAATTTTGGAAAAAGAAAAAACACTTCCAGCCTATATAAAAAATCACCCTGTATATTATGCAGGTCCAGCAAAGGTTCCCTTGGGGTTTCCATCTGGTTCTTTTGGGCCGACAACTTCAGCAAGAATGGATTCATATACTGAACCATTTCAAAAGAACCAAGGTTCTCTTGTAATGATCGGCAAAGGGAACAGAGCCTCAATTGTAAAAAACTCTTGCCAAAAATATAAAGGATTTTATCTTGGAGCAATAGGCGGAGCTGCCGCACTTGTAGGAAAAAATTGTATAAAATCAATTGAGGTTATAGATTTTGAAGAGCTTGGAATGGAGGCGGTTTTTAAAATTAAAGTAAATGATTTTCCAGCTTTTCTTGTAATAGATGACAAGGGCAATGACTTTTTTGAAAACCTTTAAATGCATTTTTATCTTGAAAATATAAAATGCTCAATTTAGCTTAAAGAGTAAAATGTTTTTAAAAGCGATTATATAATTGTAATTTTAATTAAAATTGAGAATAATTCAGTTTGCCTTAAAAACTAAAAGCGGGCACTAATGATTTTCAATTTTAGAACATTGATTATTTAACAAACAACGGAGGTAATATGAAATTTTTCAAAACAACTGCAATAGCTTTATTTGCCATTGGTTTTCTGGTTTCTGGCTGTTCAGTAAAACAATGCAGTGATCTTCCCGCTGGGAATCCCCCTGTTTTTGATGGGAGCAACTATTCAAAAAAAGTGGATAACCTTATAATCATAGCTGATACATCTTCTTCCATGGAGCAATGCTCTGGAAATCATACTTGTTTCAGTGCAACTCAAAACATTATAACCAAGATGATTTCAGCTCTGCCGTCTGATATTGACATTAACTCAGCATATCTTACATATGGCCATCTTATGTCAATTTCTCCTAAGCCAAACCTTGTAAATCTTGAATTAAGCAAGTTTTCCAAATCAAGATTTAACAATGCCCAGGCAAAAGTCTCAGAGCCAGGAGGAACATCTCGTTTGGATTTAAGTATTGACGATGCTTGCAATATGCTTGGCAATACATCAGGTAAAACCGCAATCTTTATTTTTGGTGACGGACGTGATGCCAATGAAAAAGTTTTTGCATCTATTGATAAAATCAAGGGAGCCTATGGAAACAATGTCTGCGTCTATCCGGTGCATGTGGGAAATTCTGTAGAAGGTGAAAAAGTTTTTGCAGGTATTGCTTCATCAGCAGGATGCGGCAAATTTTATAAAGCTGAGTCTTTGAATAATAATGAAGCAATCAAGGGAATGCTTGCTGGTTTGGTTTACACCAAGGTTTTGGATTCAGATGGTGATGGAGTTATAGATAGCCTGGACAAATGCCCTGGAACTCCAAAAGGTGCCATAGTAGATAAATACGGTTGCCCAATTGATTCAGATGGTGACGGAGTTTATGATGGTCTGGACAAGTGCCCTAATACACCAAAAGGTGCAATAGTAGACAAACACGGCTGTCCAATTGATTCAGATGGTGACGGAGTTTATGATGGCCTAGACAAGTGTCCTAATACACCAAAAGGTACTAAAGTAGATAAATACGGATGTCCTGTTCTTTCAGTATCTGATAAAGTTACTATAACTGAAAGAGGAACTTGGTTATATAAAGGTATTCAGTTTGGTACCGAGAAGGATGGAATAAATGCAAAAACAGCAGCAGCTCTTGACGAACTGGCAGCTACTTTAAAAGAGAACAAAAATATCAAGCTAGAAGTTCAGGGATATACTGATAGCACAGGGAATTCGGCCTATAACTATAAATTATCAGAGAAAAGAGCAGATTCTGTAAAAAAATATCTTGAAAATAAAGGTATTTCATCGAACAGGCTTGTTTCAAAAGGATATGGCCCTTCAAATCCTAGAGCAACAAATAAAACTGTAGAAGGAAGAGCTCTTAACAGAAGAGTTGAGTTCAAGCCACTTAATTAAAATTAATATTTAACTGAAACTGAATTTAGTCCGTTTAAATTTGTTTGAAAAATGGTTCAAAAAAACAGTTTCAGATTTATAAGTTGTTACTTAAAAAAACGAGGCTTTATCTTTTAAAAGATCTAGCCTCGTTTTTGTTTTATTTATCTTTTTGTTTTTTTAAAGTTATTTTTTTAAAATTGAATTTGCTGTATTTTTACTTTGAGATAAAAAGCGTAATTAAAAAATGAACTTTAGTTAAAGAAAAAGAATTCTGAGTTTACATAAAATTGTTTTTGTAATAACTTTTATAAGAACTATCCTTGCATTTTAAAGCTCTAAAAGGCCCAGTATTTAATTTTTGATAAAGGAAAATTTAAATGGAAAAACTGACCAGGGTTTTCATCTTTTTATTTTTAATTCTTGTTTTAAACGGCTGTTCAATGCTTAAAGATGCTGGTTTATGGAAAAGCCCTGAGGTTAAAGTTTCCTCAATTGAAATTACCTCCCTGGATTTTGAAAAAATTGATATTGATGTGGAATTAGAAGTTTTAAATGATAATATTTATTCAGTTTCAATTGGTATGCTTGATTATTCATTGAAAATTAATGAAAATGAGCTTTTAAGCGGAAAACAAAATAAATCAATAGTTTTAGAGGCTCAAACTTCAACTAAGGTTATTTTTCCATTAAGTTTGAATTTTAAAAAGCTTTTTTCATCTGCAGTGGAAGTAAAGGATAAGGATTCAATTGCTTATGTTTTTGAAGGAGGTGTAAGTATTAATCTTCCTGGCGGCGGTAATCCAAGAATCCCTTTTTTATCAACAGGTGAAATTCCAATTCCCAGGCTTCCCAATTTAAAAGTTGAGGGTCTTAAAATTGAGCAGATCAATCTTTTTGCTGCCTCACTTAAACTTGGCATTAAATTTGTAAATCCAAATAATTTTTCAGTGAACTTGAAAAACTATAATTATAAGTTTGAACTAAATGAGCGTCAATTAGCAGGAGGAGAGTCTGGAACAGGTTTTATAATTGAGCCAAAAAGTGAAAAACTTATAGAATTTCCTTTTAATGTTTCTTTTGCAAACGCAGGAATTGCTTTTTATAAAATGTTAACCTCCAGCACTGACGCAGGGTATGCTTTTAATCTTGAAGGTGAAATAAAACCAGGCCCTGATTTTTTTAAAGCCTTTCCTTTAAAAGTTGAAAAGGAAGGAAAAATTGAGCTTTTTAAATAAATAATAAAAAGACTAAAACTATTTTGTCTTTGATTTAATCAAGGATAAAATAGTCTTTTTAATTAAGGTCGGTTTTTTTATATGCTTTGATCCCGCCTTTTATATTAAATAAATTTTCATATCCCTTTGTTTTTAAAATCCTTGCTGCAATACTGCTTCTTTTTCCAGAACGGCAGAAAAGAAAAATAGTTTTATTTTTTTCAAGCTTAAAATATTCTTGGTTAATTTTAGAAAGAGGGATTGAAATAGAGTTTTCAATCTTTTTTTCTTTAATTTCAAAGGGCTGTCTTAGATCAAGAAGAATTATATTTTTGTTTTTATCATTGAAAATTTTTTCCATGGCCTGCTCCCAGGTGATTTTTGGAGGGCGAATAAAAAATTTTATCCATTTCATTTTAGGGTCTTTCTGATTTTTTTAAAAGTTTAAAAGCAGGTTGATATATGGTAAACGAACAAAAACTGGGGATTTTATTTTGGTTCAATTTTAAATTAAAAAACAAAGATTTAAATTAATAGCTATTAATAAAAACCTTTATATACAAAAAGTAAAATAAGAAATAGAAAAAGGTTTGTAAATAAATAAATATAAATTTGCTAAAATTCTAATTGAAAAAAAAGTTTGGAATTAACAAATATAGTTAAAATAGTTTGATCTATTTATTTAAAATAAGGAGGATTGGTTATGAAAAAAGTTGTTGTAGTTGGTTGCGGAGCGTATATGAACAGCGGTTATGGATGCCCTGGAGAGTGGAGATGCCTTAAGGCTGCTGCCATGGGTGAAGGAAAATTTGATAAACCATCAGCTGTGATAGGCTTTGTAAAGTGTGAATGCCCTGGAAGAACCATGGTTCCAAATATTGGAATGACTTTAAAACTTGGAGAGCTAAAGCCTGATGCAATTTATCTTTCATCTTGTATGGTAGGAGCAAAACCAGATTGTCCTTATTCCACCCCTGAAGAAAAAGCTGAGTTCATCAAAGCTAAAACCGGAATAGATGTTATTTTAGGCACCCATGATTACCATTAATTGCAATTTATGATTTCTGCTGTCCGTTTGAAAAATAAGATTTTATTTTTAAGCGGACAGCAATTTTTATTCTAAAAATATTGATCCATATTTTAGTTAAAGAGAATTAGATGAAAATTAAATGTTCAGGATGCAAAAAGAATATAAATATTAAGGATGGCTCCTATCCAAAAGAAAGATCTTTTTCATTTTTGTGCCCTGGCTGCGGTAAAAAAATTAAAATAAATCCTATTAAAAAGCCTAAATTAAGTGTTGATACAAAATCTGAGGTGAATTTGTTTAGAAATAAGCTTCAAAAAGAAATTCTTGAAAACAATCCATCTCTTCCCCCAACTCCTGATATTTTTATAAAAGCAAAAAAGCTCATTAAAGCAAACGGATACAGTACAAAAGAGTTAAGTTCGCTGATTTCTCTTGATCAGGCAATTGCAGCAAGGGTTTTAAAGCTTGCCAACTCAGCATATTTTAATTTTAATCCTCCGGTTCCTTCAATAGACGAAGCATGTCTGCTTTTGGGAGAAAAAAACCTTATAAGCATAATCCTTGTAGCTCAAATGAGTAAAATGCTTGATAAGGAGCTTAAAGGCTATAAGATTTCAGCTGAGGATTTTTTTTATCACAGTGTTGCAACTGCAACAGCTGCAGAACTTATTGCATATGAAAAAATGCCTTTATTTCACCTTGATGCTTTTTCAGCAGGTTTACTTCATGACTGCGGAAAGCTTGTATTAAATGATTATTTAATTAAGGAAAAAGAAAAATTTAAAAGTCTGATAATTGAAAAAAAACTTTCACCCTGGGCTGCAGAAAAACAAATTTTTGGGTTTTCCCACTCAGAAATTGGGCTTAAGCTTCTTGAAAGCTGGCAGCTTCCAAAAATTCAAACTCAAGCTATAGGATTTCATCATAACCCAATGGATTCGCTTTCAAATGAGCTGTCATATATTTTGAATGCTGCTGATTTTCTTTCAAAAAAAGCTGGTTTTTCAGCTGAGAACAATTGGAATAACAATTTGTTTTATCTTAGTGATGAAGTTAAGGTTTTTTTAAAAATAGAAGATTATGAACTAGAAGAGTTTTCTGAAAAAATAAGAGAAAATGTTTTAATAATGACAAAGGATTTTAATTTTTAGCAGGAGGTTGTTTTGGAAATAAGATTGTCATCATGGAATGTTAACGGATTGAGAGCTGTATTAAAAAAAGGGTTTCATGATTCTTTAAAAGAAATCAATGCCGATATATTAGGGCTTCAGGAAATAAAGCTTCAAAAAGATCAAATAAAAGATGAAATGGTAAATCTTTATCACTATGAGCATGAAATTTGGTCCCATTCAACAATAAAAAAAGGTTATAGTGGAGTTTTGGCTTATTCAAACGAAAAACCTCTTAATGTTGAAGAAGGTATGGGAATAAAAAAGTTTGATGAGGAAGGCAGGATTGTAAGGCTTGATTATGATGATTTTATACTTTTCAATGTATATTTTCCAAATGGGCAGATGTCTGACGAAAGACTTGAATATAAACTTGAATTTTATGAAAAGTTTTTTGAGTATACAGATAAGCTTAAAAAAGACAAAAGTATAATAATTTGCGGAGACTATAATACAGCCCACAATGAAATTGACTTAAAAAATCCCGGTCCTAATCAAAAAAGATCAGGATTTTTACCCATTGAAAGAAAGTGGCTCGATGAAATAACAAAAAGAGGTTATGTAGATACATTCAGGCATTTTTACCCTGAAAAAGTAAAATATTCCTGGTGGACATATAGATTTAATGCAAGGAAAAACAATGCAGGGTGGCGTATAGACTATTTTTTTGTAACTAAAGATTTAATTGAAAATAAAAGAATAAAAGATGCCTGGATTTTAAATGATATTTATGGTTCTGATCATTGCCCTGTGGGAATAACCATGGAAGTTTAAGCCTTGAAAAATCAGTTAAATCAAAGCTTATACTTAAATATCTTGCAAAACCAAGCTCTTGACCAATAAATTTGGAGATTTTATTATGATAAACAAGAAGAATTTTTATTTAAAATCCATTTCAAGAAAAATTTTTTGGACTCAGTTTTTTGTATCCCTTATTTTTTTTGGACTTATATTTTTTGGAGGATATTATTATTCATCTATTATATTTGACAAAGCTTCAGCTATTGATGCTCAAAGTATAGATTCTCAAGCTTACCAGGAGTTTTTTTACTCAATAATTAATCTGGAAGATCCTATAAGTTTTTTTATTATTCCTTTTGCCGGAATAGTTGTTCTTATTTTTACTTTTATCTCCTGGATTATCTTAAGAGCTTTTGTTAAAAAAACTATTTCACTTATTCCTTCTCAAACTGAAATTTCCACTCCCAAGCAAAGCTCAAAAATTGACCCAGAGCTTGAAAAAAGAAAATTTCTTCATATTTTATCAGTACTTCAGGAAGAAGGAAGGTTTCTTGACTTCTTAAATGAAAATTTATCAGACTATAATGATGATGATATAGGAGCGGCAGTAAGAAGCATTCACAAAGGATGTAAGGATGCCTTAAGCAAATACCTTGAACTTAAACCTCTTCTTGATAATGAAGAAAGTTCTGAAATTGAAATAGAAGAAAGTTTTAATCCTGACAAAATAAGGCTTACAGGAAACGTTGTTGGAAATCCTCCTTTTAAAGGAATTGTAAGACACAGGGGCTGGAAAGTAGAAAATATAAATCTGCCTGATCTTAAAAAAATTGAAGATGCTTCTTTTCTTGTTCCTGCTGAAATAGAAATAGAATAATGATAATTATAAATCAAAGTTTCTTACCCAGCTTAAGTAAAGATTTTTTTGGTTGAAGTGAAATTTTGGTTTTAGTTTTGTACTTAGAATGAAAAGGTTTACAATGAACGCAAAATATCTCATAGGAATTGACCTTGGAACCTCAAATACTGCTGTTTCATATGCAAAATTAACAGGGATTGATGAAAAGCCCGAATTCAAGGTTTTTGAAATCCCCCAAATTATAAGGCCCGGGGAAATCCTTTCAAGACCGCTTCTGCCGTCTTTTATTTACTTTCCTGCTGATAATGAAAAAAACAGGGATAATTTTACTCTTGACTGGACAAAGGACGAAACTTTTATTGTAGGGGAATATGCAAGAAAAAGAAGCTCTGAAATTCCTTCAAGAGTTATTTCTTCTGCAAAATCATGGCTTTGTAATAATCATGTTAATAGAGAAGATAAAATTCTTCCCTGGGATTCAGATCAGGTTGAGGAAAAGTTTTCTCCTGTAAGAGCTCAGACTGAAATTTTAAATCATATAAAAAACGCCTGGGACTACAAGTTTTCAGATGAAGAGGAAAGCTCTTTTGTTGAACAAAATATAACTATTACAATTCCTGCTTCTTTTGATGCTGTTGCAAGGGAACTTACTTTGAAGGCATCCAGGGAATGCGGGATAAAAAATCTTACCTTGATGGAAGAACCCCAGGCGGCTTTTTATTCCTGGCTTCTTTTAAATGAAGAGACCTGGAGAAAAAAAGTTAAAAAAGACGAGTCCGTTCTTGTTTGTGATATAGGCGGAGGTACAAGTGACTTTACCCTGATTAAAATTTTTGAAACAGACGGTAACCTTGAGCTTGAAAGAACTGCTGTTGGAAACCATCTTTTGGTTGGCGGTGATAATATGGATCTTTCTATTTCCTATCTTTTAAATTCAAAAATTGTCTCCTCAGGTAAAAAACTTGATAAATGGCAGCTAAGATCCCTTGTAAACAAGGCAAGAGAAGCAAAAGAAGAGCTTTTTTCAGACAGAACAAAAGAAAAATATGAAATTGCAGTTCACAGCAGAGGGATGAAGCTTATTGCAGGTACAATTAAAAGTGAAATTTTATCAAAAGAATTGGATCAAATTGTAAAAAATGGGTTTTTTCCCAATTGTGAATTAGAAGAAAAACCTGTAAATAATAGAAAAACAGGTCTTATGGAAGCAGGGCTTAATTATGAGTCAGATCCTGCAATTACAAAACATCTGGCAGAATTTACTTCAAACTTTGCTTCAGCTTCTTTTCCTGCTTACGTTCTTTTTAACGGCGGAGTAATGAAATCAAAGGATTTAAGAGATCATATTTCTAAAGTTCTTTCTTCATGGAATGATTCCTCTGAAATAAAAGAGCTTGAAAATAACAATTCTGAAATTTCAGTTGCCCTTGGTGCAGCTTATTATTCCTTTATCAAGCTTTCCGGTGGAATAAGAATAAAAAGCGGACTAAACAAAACATATTATATAGAGGTAAGCTCTTCCATGCCTGCAATTCCTGGAATTCCGGTTCCAACAAAAGCTCTTTGTGTGGCTCCTTTTGGAATGGAGGAAGGAAGTTTTGTAAAAATTGAAGATAAAAAATATATGCTTACCCTTGGAGAAGATGTTTCCTTTAATTTGTTTGAATCTTCCATGGGAAAAGAAGACAAACCCGGAGAAACAATAGAAGATTTTCAAAATAATCTTGAAAAACTTACTGAAATTGAAACTTTTCTTGAAGGAAATCAGGGAGACATGGTTCCTGTTGTACTTGAAACCCATGTTACAGAAATTGGTACCCTGGAATTTTACTGCGTATCCCTTGAAGATGATAGAAAATGGAAGCTTGAATTTAATTTAAGACAGCAAAACAATTGATTTTCTCGGAGGATTTTTGAATAAAACCGATTTTAGATACATAATTGGAATAGACCTTGGAACAACTAACTCAGCTGTATCTTTTATTGATACTATTGAAGGCAAAAATGCAAAAATAAAACAGTTTCCAATTTATCAGATAACCAGGAAAAATGAGTTTTCACCTTTAAAAGTTCTGCCTTCGTTTTTGTATATTCCGGGAACTTATGAGCTTTCAGCTTCAGATATCAATCATCCCTGGCCAAAAAAAACAGATGATTTTGCAGGAGCCTTTGCCAGGGATTATGGGGGTAAAATCCCTAAAAGACTTGTTTCTTCAGCAAAAAGCTGGCTTTGCCATGACAAGGTTGACAGAAATTCAAAATTTCTTCCCTGGGGAAGTGATGAAAATGTCCCCAAAAGATCACCGGTTGAGGTTTCTGCTCAATATCTTATTCATCTTAAAAATTGCTGGAATCTGGATAAAAAACAAGATGACAGGCTTTATTTTGAAAATCAGTTCATAATTTTAACCATTCCTGCTTCCTTTGATGAAGCTGCAAGAAATCTTACTTTAAAGGCAGCCGAACTTGCAGGCCTTAAAAATGTAGTGCTTCTTGAAGAGCCTCTTGCCGCATTTTATTCATGGCTTGATGAAAAAGAAAAAAAGTTTGATTCCCATGTAAAGGAAAATGAGCTTATTCTTGTATGTGACGTTGGCGGCGGTACTTCTGACTTTACTTTAATTGCCCTTAGAAAAATGGATGAATCTTTACAATTTGAAAGAATTGCTGTTGGGGATCATCTTATTTTAGGCGGTGATAATATAGATCTGGCTTTGGCAAGACTTGCAGAATCAAAAACCCAGGGTAAAAATAACCTTCTTAAAGGTGATAAGTGGAAAACCCTTTGCCATCTTTCAAGGGAGGCAAAGGAAAATATTCTTGAAGGGAACTCAGAAAAAGAAAGACTTACAATTGTAGGTGAAGGTTCAAAACTTATAAAAAATACATTTTCAGTTTATCTTGAAAAAAAAGAAGTTGAAGATATTGTTATTAAAGGTTTTTTTCCTGAAGTGCTGCCCGAAGAGACTTTTGAAGATAAAAATAAAAGAAAAGGGATTACAGAATTTGGGCTTCCCTATGAGTCTGAACCGGAAATTACAAAGCATTTGATTAAATTTCTTTTAAGACATAGTGAAGATGTAAAAAAAGCAACAGGAAAAGAAACACCTTTTCCTGATTTGATTTTGTTTAACGGAGGTTCTTTAAAACCAGAGATAATCCAGAAGGCAATAATTAAATCAATTCAAAGCTTTTTTGATCCCTTGTCTGATTTACCCCAAATTTTAGAAAACAATAAATCTGAGTCTGCAGTTTCCCTTGGAGCTTCCTATTATGGGAAGGTCAAACTTGGGCTGGGAGTAAAAGTTGGAAGCGGAAGTCCAAGAAGCTATTATCTTGGGATTGAAACTAAAGATAATAAAAAAGGTGTTTTATGCCTTGTTGAAAGAGGGCTTGAAGAAGGAAGTGAAATAAAGCTTCCAAAAGATTATGAGTTTTCAGTAAAAACAAATATGCCTGTAAGATTTTCTCTTTATTCATCTAGCTATAGGTCAGGAGATAAATGCGGCGATTTTATAGAAAATATTGATGAATCCTTTTCAGAGCTGCCTCCTTTGCACACTATTATAAGCTATGGGAAAAAAGATGAAAAAACAGATATTTCAATTGAATTAAAGGCAAAATATACAGAAACCGGAAATCTTCAAATCTGGTGTGATTCTGTTAAAAGTCAGCATACTTGGGATTTGTCTTTTGATTTAAGGGGAACCAGGGAAGTTTCATCTAAAATTGACACAGGAGTTGATACTTCTGTTGTAATTGAAAATTCAAAGGTTATGGAAGTTTTATCCCTGGTTGAATCAGCTTTTAATGGGGATAAGACAAAGGTTAATTCAGTTGCAAAGGATGTTTCCAGGCATTTAAAGATGTCTAGAAACAAATGGCCTTTGATGCTTATTAGGAAAATAAGTGATTTTTTAGTTGATAATTCTCATTTGCGGGAAAAATCTCCTGTGCATGAAGCAAGATGGCTTAATTTCTCAGGATTTTGTTTAAGGCCTGGAATTGGAGATCCCTTTGATGAGGCAAGAATTAAAAAAATCTGGTCAATTTATTCCAAAGGTCTTGTTTTTCCAAATGAGATTCAAAATAAAAACGAATGGTGGGTTTTGTGGAGAAGAATAGCTGCTGGACTTAAACCTGGATACCAAAGGCAGATAATTCAGGACATTTCTTCAGTTCTTAAAAAAAACAAATTTGATTTAAAAGAAAAAACAGAGCTGTGGGCTGCTGTGGGAAACTTTGAGTACTTACATTCAAATGACAAGCAAAGGTTTGGGAATATGCTTAAAAACGAGCTTAAACCTGAAGGATTAGAGCCAAGACTTTTAATTGTTTTTGGAAGGATTGGAGCAAGAGAGCCTTTGTATGGTGATATAAACAAAGTAGTTCCTTCTGATTTGGCATTAAAATGGGTTGATTTTTTAAAAACAGATAAATGGGGTAAAATTCCTGAAGCAAGGTATGCTATTTCAAGAATGGCAAGACTTACCGGAGACAGAACAAGGGATATTGATGAAGGAAAAAGAAATGATATAATAAAATTTCTTGACTCCTTTGAAGATTTTGAAAACTCAAAATATTTAAAAGAAATAATAGAAATGGAATCTAGGGAGGAAGCTGCAACTTTTGGAGAATCTCTTCCTTCAGGTATTGTTCTTCATCAATATAAACAAGGGTAAATATTTTATCTTAAAAAATATAGATATAAATTTGATTTCAAATAATCAGGAAACAAATTCAATGAAAAAGCTTGATCTTGATCTTTCAAAACATTGTATAAAAACAGAAATTAAAAAGCAGTATGAAAAAAAGCTTTCCCTTTGTCTTAAAAACAAGGCTGATGAAGAAACTGAAGTTTTGGTTGAGGCTTTAAAAGAAATTCTTGAAACAAAAGATCTTATAAGTCTAAGGGGTAAGCATAAAGAGCTTTCAGGTAAATCCAATCTTAAAGCCGAGCTTTTTATTTTAAAAGATGAAATTTATGTTTTAATTGATGGTTTAAAAAAAATAACAATTTAAAAGTTTATTGTTTTTATTTTTAATCAGCTTTATTTTCAAAAAGAATTTATTTACTCAACTTATTTTTCAGCTTTAGCTGTAGTAATTGTAATAAAAGACTGGGCTGTTTCAGCCTTTTTTACAAGCCCCGGAATGAATTCCGGAGCTTTTTTTAGATCAAAATAATTTATCTAATTATTTCACAACCCATTTCCCATTTTCTTTAACAAGTTTAAGCTGCTCATTGTATTTTAAATCAGCAGAAACATTAACAACAGCTTCTTCGCCTTCTTCACTTATCTTGGTAACTTCAACAGCTTCGGTTTTAAGGCCTGAGTGAGCCTTGATTGTTTTTTTGTAATGGGCTTCAGCTGCTTTTTCAGGGGTGTTATTGCATCCTGCAAGAAGCATTACTGAAGCTGCACTCAAAAGAATAATAAATTTTTTCATTTTATTTCCTCCATTAATATTAAATATAAAATTAAATCAATTTGAAAAGTGTTTTTAGATAACATTATTTAACTGAAGGTAAAAGTTCTATTATTGAATTTTCAACTTCTTCGGGAGTATCAACCACCCTGAAAAGATAAGGGTCATTTTCAGATATAAGTTTTTTTGGAACAAGTTCTTTTTTAAGCCACTCCACAAGACCTGTCCAGTGGGATTTGCCCACAAGGATTACAGGTAAAGACCTTATTCTTTTAGTCTGGATAAGGGTTAAGGTTTCAAACATCTCATCAAGGGTTCCAAAACCTCCGGGTAAAATTACATAGGCCTGGGCATATTTTACAAACATTACTTTTCTTACGAAAAAATATTTAAATTCAAGGTTAATGTTTGAATATTGATTTGGGATTTGCTCAAATGGAAGCCTGACATTTAATCCTATAGATTTTTTGTCTGCTCTTGCAGCACCTTTATTTGCTGCTTCCATGATTCCGCCTCCGCCTCCTGTGATAACTGAATAACCAAGCTTTGCAATTCTAAAGGCTATTTCTTCAGCTTTTAAACAGGCTTCGTTGTTTGGACTTAATCGTGCAGAACCAAAAATACTTATGGCAGGGCCAATTTCAGTCATGGTCTCAAAACCCTCAATAAACTCATCCATGATTTTGGAAAGCATCTTTGAGTCTTTAAGTATAAGCTGCTTTGTTTTGTTTATTGAGTACTCATTTTTCATTTTAATTCCTTTGATTGCTTTTTTGTAAATCAATAATTATAAAGTGTTATATAATAAAGATTAAATAAAAGTTTTCAACCCAAAATCAAAATTGCCTGGTTTAAACTTAATTAAAATAAATTTAGAGAAAAGATTGGCTGTTAATGGAAAAAAGTTTTCTTGAGCTTGTTAAAAAAGCAAAAACAATGAATATTTGTGTAATTGAAAATAATCTGCCATGGTGTGCTCCTGTATATTTTGTTTTTGATAAAAAATTTTATTTTTTTTCTTCACCTCAATCAATTCATATTCTATATGGTTTAGATAAGAAAGCTTCATCTTCCATATTTTGTGATGGAGATGAAATAAAAAAAATAACAGGAGTTCAAATGAGGGGCAAAATTTTAAAACCTGAGCTTAAAGAATCAGTTAAGATATTTACAAAATATATAAAAAAATTTTCTTTCCTTTTAAAAGATTCTGGCTATGAATTTTTAAAATTTAAAAAGAAATTTAAAACTGAGCTTTTTTGTTTTGAGCCTGAATATATTGTACACACAAAAAATCTTAAGGGATTTGGAAATAAAACAATAATAAAAGCAGATCAATTATGATTTATTCATCTTTAAATCAGGCATGCAATGATCTTTATGAAAAGAAAATGCTTGTAAAAATAAAAACTGAAATTGATCCAAACCTGGAAATGGCAGCAGTACACAGAAGAATAAATGAAAAAAAAGGGCCTGCAATTTTGTTTGAAAATGTAAAAGGCTCTCCTTTTAAAGCTGCTTCAAATATTTTTGGAACCATGGAAAGGGCAACTTATCTTTTTAGGCATAGCCTTGAGCCTGTAAAAAAACTTATTGGGTCAAAAAAAGATCCATTTGAAATTTTGGCATCGCCTTTTTTTTGGCCGCAAATTTTAAAAACTCTTTACAATGCTCTTCCAAAAAAATCAAAAACTGGAAAAGTTTTGTATTCAAAAACAAATCTTTCAAGTCTTCCCCAAATCAGGTGCTGGCCCGATGATGGAGGAGCTTTTGTTTTTTTACCCCAGGTTTACACTGAAAATCCTGATAAAAACAATGTTTTTAATTCAAACCTTGGAATGTACAGGGTTCAGATTTCAGGAAATGATTATCTAAAAGACAAGGAAGCAGGGCTTCATTATCAGATTGAAAGAGGAATAGGGATTCATCATCAAAGGGCAGTGTCAAAAAACAAAAAGCTCAATGTTTCTGTGTTTGTTGGGGGGCCTCCTTCACACACACTTGCTGCAATTATGCCTTTACCCCACAATCTTCCTGAAATATTTTTTGCAGGGGCTTTGGGAGGAAAAAGATTTAATTACAAAAGAACAAACGATGAGTTTATTTCCCTTGATTCAGATTTTTGTATCACAGGTGAGGTTTGCCTTGATTCAACAAAAAAAGAAGGACCCTTTGGAGATCATCTGGGGTATTACAGCCTTGTCCATGACTTCCCATTTATAAAGATAAAAAATGTTTACCATAGAAAAGATGCAATCTGGCCTTTTACTGTGGTGGGAAGACCGCCCCAGGAAGATTCGGTTTTTGGTGAGCTTATTCATGAAATTACAAAACCGGCTGTTTCTGCAACAATTCCAGGGGTGGAAAAAATTCATGCAGTTGATCTTGCAGGTGTTCATCCTCTTATGTTTGCCATTGCACATGAAAGATACACTCCTTATGAAAAAAGAATTCCTGCCGAGCTTATTACAGCTTCCAACGCAATTTTAGGCTTTGGTCAATGCTCTTTAACCAAATATCTTTTTGTTGCAGCAGAAGAAGACAACCCAAGCTTGAATATTTATGATGAAAAAGAATTTTTAACTCATATGTTTGAAAGAGTAGATTTGGAAAACGATCTTAATTTTCACACAAAAACAACAATAGATACCTTGGATTATTCAGGTGAAAGTTTAAACCGGGGCTCAAAGCTTGCTATTTGTTCATGCGGTAAAAAGAAAAGAGTTTTAAAGTCAAAAATAAAAGAAAACTTAAAACTTCCCCTGGGATTTACAAACCCTAAAGTGGTGATGTCTGGAGTAATTGCTGTTCAGGGCCCTAAGTTTACAGATAACTCTGGTTATGAGGATATTGAAAGTTTTTGTTCTTCAGGAGTGGTAAATTTAAGTTCAGATGATTTTGTTCTTATTGCTGTTTGTGATGATTCTGACTTTGTTTCAAAATCTTTAGCTAATTTTTTATGGGTTGTGTTTACCCGTTCAAACCCTTCCCACGATGTAAACGGAATAAATAGTTTTTTAAAATTCAAGCATTTTGGATGCAAAGGCCCTCTTGTTATTGATTCAAGAGTAAAACCCTGGCATGCAAAAGAACTTGTTTTAGATGATAAAACAGAAGAAAAAGTTGATTTGCTTTTTAAAAAAAGCGGTGAACTTTATGGATTAATTTAGGAGAGCAAATTTTATGAAAATGTGTGTTGAAATAAATAACGAAGTTGTAAAATGGTTTGAAAAAAAGGCTGAAGGGCTTGGCCTTGATATTGATGATCTTGTTGAATTTTTAATGAAGGGATATTTAAGCAAAAATGATCCCAAAAAAGCTGTTGAAATGAACAATAGAAACAGGCTTGCTGCAGGAATGAGCGTTGAAAAGGCAAAAAGATATGTATCTCTTCCAATAGAAAAGGTTTTATGGGAAGAAATCTGCACAATAGCAAAAAACAGAGAGGTTGAGCCTTCAGAAATGATTCTTTCCATGATTGATGAATTTGCAAGGAAAGAAAAATAAAAATGTCTAAAATTTTGTCCTTTACCCTAGATGATTTGACCAGTTATTTGAATAAAAACTTTGGGAAGGGCAAATTTCATTCAAAATGTATTTATAGGTATTTTTATAAAACAGGCAAATCTGACCTGGAAAACTTAGATTGTTTTACAACCAAAGATCTTCCCCTTAAAATCAAGGAAGATCTTAAATTCCCAAATCCTGTAGTTTTAGAAAAAAAAGAGTCTGAAGATGTAATAAAAATTGCACTTGAGCTAGATGATAAAAGTGTAGTGGAAACTGTGATCATTAAAATGAAAACAAGGGATACTCTTTGTGTGTCTTCTCAGGTTGGGTGTAAAATGAATTGTCAGTTTTGTGCCACAGCAAAAATGGGATTTAAGAGAAATCTTTTGACCCATGAGATTCTTCTCCAATTTTATACGGCTAAATTTGTTTTGGGTTATGATATAAGAAATATTGTTTTCATGGGAATGGGAGAGCCTCTTGATAATTATGAAAATGTCAGAAAGGCAATTTTAATTTTAAATGAGCAACAGGGTTTTGATATTTCCTTTAGACATATTACCATCTCAACTTCAGGACTTTGCAATCAAATTGAAAAACTTGGCAAAGATGTTGACATAAAGCCCAACTTATCGGTTTCCATAAATTCAGCAGATAATGATTTAAGAAAATCAATCATGCCTGTTACCAATAAGTTTAATCTTTTGACTTTAAGAAAAACCCTTTTAAACTATCCTCTAAAACCCAAAGGAATAATATTTATCACTTATACTTTATTCAAAGGTTTAAATGATGGAAAAAAAGATGCCTTAAAGCTTGTAAATTTTCTTGAAGGGATTCCCTGCAGAGTCAATCTTATTCCGTATAATAAAGTAGAAGGCTGTGATTTCAAAGGATGCAATGATAAAGATCTGGGAGATTTTTCTGATTTACTGGAAAGTTATGGGCTTTTTGTTAGAAAAAGATGGGCAAAGGGAGAAAATCTTGATGCAGGCTGTGGTCAGCTTGCAGGTAAACTAAAAGGGGGAAGAGCAGGTTGAATTCAGTGTTTTGTCCAAGATGTAAAAAGCTTGTGAGTAAAGATGAGTCAGTTTGCCCTTATTGCGGGCTTAAAAATCCAGGCATCTGGTATAAAAACAATATGGTTTTTACTTTTTTAAGGGATAGCGATTTTGTAATTAAGCTAATTATTGGAGTAAATATATTTTTTTATATTTTAAGTCTTATTATTTCTTCAGGGATTTCTTTTTCATCAAATCCACTTAATTTTCTTTCTCCAGATACAAGAGCCCTTATTTTTATGGGTGCTTCAGGAAGGATCCCTGTTGACACATACAATCTTTGGTGGAGTTTTGTCTCAGCTTCCTATCTTCATGGAAGCATTTTACATATTGGTTTTAATATGCTTGCCTTTTCCCAATTGTACAAATATGCCTACCATTTTTATGGGAATACCAGAACTTTTATAATTTATTCTATAAGCGGAATTTCAGGGTTTGTTCTTTCTTATCTTTCAGGAACTTCAGTAACAATAGGAGCCTCTGCTTCTATTTGTGGACTTATAGGTGCTTTATTCTATTATGGTAAATCAAGGGGAGGGCTTCATGGAACTCTTGTATATAAACAGGTTTCAGGATGGATAGTCTCTCTTGTTATTTTTGGGCTTTTATTTCCCGGAATTGACAATTTAGGTCATCTTGGAGGATTTTTAGGTGGTCTTTTGTCAGGTTTTGTTCTTGGGTATATTGAAAAAAGGTCAGACAATGCTTTTAATACAATTTTAGCTTTTTTGATTTTTGTTTTAACTACAGTAATTTTATTATTATCTGCAGTAAACTGCATGAATGCAATTTTTTAGTTTTTTTTGGAGGAGTTATGTCAGGCTTGGAGGGTAAAAAAATAGTTTTGGGTGTTTCTGGGGGTATTGCGGCTTATAAAAGTATTGAACTTTTAAGAATTTTGCAGAAAAAGGGTGCTGAAGTTTTTGTTGTAATGACTAAAAATGCATCTAAATTTGTAGGAGAGCTCACCTTTCAGGCAATTTCAAAAAATAATGTTTATACAGATGTAATGAAGGAAGAAATTCCTAGTAAAATAAGGCATGTAGATCTTGCGGAAAAAGCAGATGGAGTTGTAATTGCTCCTGCAACTGCAAATATAATCGGAAAAATTGCAAACGGAATAGCAGATGATGCACTTTCCACCATGATAATGGCTGTAAAATCTCCTGCAATGATTTGTCCTGCAATGAATTCATGGATGTATGAATCAATGGCCGTTCAAAGAAATATTGACACTCTTTGTGATGATGGATTTTATATTCTTGAGCCTGACGAAGGCTTTCTTGCCTGTAATGTGATAGGCCCTGGAAGGCTTCCTGAGCCGGTTTATATTGCAGACAGAGTTGAGGCCATGCTTTCAAAAAAAGATTTTAAAGGTAAAAAAATTCTTGTAACAGCAGGGCCAACTGTTGAGGCAATTGATCCTGTACGATTTATAAGTAATTATTCTTCAGGAAAAATGGGATATAAAATTGCAGAGGCCTTTGAAAAGAGAGGAGCGGAAGTTGTAATAGTTTCAGGCCCGGTATCAATTGAGCCTCCTTATAACACTGAAGTTGTAAATATAAAAACAGCTGATGAAATGCTTTTCCAGTGCCAGGAAAGAATGGATAATATTGATATAATAGTAAAGGTTGCTGCAGTTGCAGACTATAAAATAAAAAACACTGCAGAGAATAAAATAAAAAAATCAGACGGAAGGTTTGATCTTGTTTTAGAAGAAAATCCTGATATTATAAAAACTCTTGGGAAATCTAAAAAAAAGGGGCAGATTTTTGTTGGATTTGCAGCTGAAACAAGAGATCTTGAAGAAAATGCTCTAAAAAAGCTTAAATCAAAAAATCTTGATTTAATTGTTGCAAATGAAATAGGTTTTAAAAACTCAGCTTTTGGATCTGATCTAAACAAGGTTACAGTTTTTTCTAAAAAGAAAGAACCTAAGGTTTTTGAAATGATGGATAAAAAAATTCTTGCCAATTTAATCCTTGATTCAATTCTGGAAACAAAAAATGAATGAAGATTTAAGTTTTGAGAAAGTTCTGAATGACTCAGTAAACTATCTTGAAACGCTTAAACAATACGGTGTTGAGTATTTTAATTTAAAAAAAGATTCACCAAAGCTTTTAAATTATGAAATTATGACTTGTTCTTTTTGCAATAAAGCAAAAAAAATAAAACCAATTAAGTTTTCAAATTTAAATATAAAGTTGCTTTTTATTGTTGATATGCCAAAAGATTTTGAAAATCAAAGGGTTTTTTCCAGTAATGAAAGGGTGATGTTTAGAAAAATTATATCTGCCATGAACCTTAGGGTTGATCAGGTTTTTGTAATTTCTGCTTTAAAATGTCAGTTTTTACCAGAAGATGTTCAGGCTAAAAAAAATGATTTTTTAAATCTTCCATGTAAAAATTTTTTAAAAAGAACAATAAAATTTATAAACCCCCAATGTATTTGCTTCCTTGGTAACTCTATGTTTGAAATAATTAATAAGGATTTAAATCATATAATTGAAAAATATCCTGTTTTTTCCACCCATTCTCTTGATACCCTTGATGTTCAGCCTGATTTAAAAAAGGAGTCCTGGGAAGTTTTTAAAAAAATTATTGCAAGTTTAAAATCCAATTGAGTTAAGATAAGGGGAAAATTATAAGTGGATTTAAGAAAGTTTTATATAAAAAAAGAGCCTATTGAACTTTATAAGATTTTAAAAATAGACAATCAGGTTCAAAGCGGTGGAGAGGCAAAGTTTGTAATCTCTGAAAGTCTTGTTAAAGTAAATGGGGAAGTTGAAACAAGAAAAGCCAAAAAAATTTATTCTGGAGACATTATAGACTTTGAAGGTGATTTAATTAAGATAGTTCTTGAGAAAAAATAGTTTCTTTTTTAGGCTTTTCATAGAAGTCTGGTTTTGTATAAAAATATCTGGCTTTATTTCAAGGTTGATCAAAATCAGTAATAACTATACTGGGGGTTAAAAATGACAGAAATTAAAAAGCAGGTTGAATTATGTATTGAATGCGGTGTTTGTAATGATGTTTGTCCAACCTTTGAGGTTACTGGAAATGAGCTTTTTGGACCCCAAAAAAGGGTGGCGATTGCAAAAAAAGTTTTTTCCGGAGAAAAAATCTCTGATGAGGAAATTGAAAGTATTTACAGCTGCCCAAAATGTATGCTTTGCGAAAATATCTGTGCCCAGGAATTGGATATTGTTGAAATTATCCATAAAACAAGAGAAACTCTTGTAAAAAATAAAATCGGTCCTCTTGAAAATCACCACAAAGTAATGAACGGTATAATTAAAAATGAAAACTCTGTGGGTGGTGATCCTCAAAAAAGAATGAACTGGCTTGAAGATGAAAACTTAAAACAAAAGTATCTTAATTCAGACTCAGATACTCTTTTATATCTTGGATGCATTCCTTCATATCTTGCCAAAGATTCTTCCTATGCAACCTTGCAGGTGCTTGATAAACTTGGCTATGATTTTAGAGTAATTGAAGATGAGGGCTGCTGTGGAACATATTTTTATGAATGTGGGAATACAGAATTTGCCAGGGAATATTTTGAAAAAAATTTGGAAAAATTCAAATCACTTGGAATAAAAAAACTAGTTGTTCCCTGCAATGGCTGCCTTAAATGCTTTAAATATTTTTATCCTGCAATGCTTGGAGATACAGGACTTGAAATTGAGCATGCCGTTGAAACAATTTTCAATCTTTTAGAAGATAAAAAAGACATACTTAAAAAAGTTGAAAGAGAAGTTACTTTCCAGGATCCCTGCAGACTTGCAAGAATGGAAAATATGACCAAAGAACCAAGGGATATTTTAAAAGCCTGTGGAGCCAATCTCAAGGAAATGGAAAAGTTTGGAAAAGATGCATCTTGCTGCGGAGCAGGGGCGGGAATAAGATCTGTTTATCCTGAATTATCATTAAAGCTTGCTGAAAAACTTCTCAAAAGCTCTAAAACAGAACAGATTGCCACAGCCTGTCCTTTTTGTACATTTAATCTTTCCTATGCCTCAAAAAAGAAATCCCTTGATAAAGATTTGATTTATTTTTCCAAAATTGTTCTTGATTCTTTGTAAAAACAATCTTTTAAGCTAAAACTTCAAGTTTGCCTTATTTCATGGCAAACTTGTTAAAGCTTTGATGTCTTTGGATTTAACAAAAAATAAATATTTTAACTAAGTTTGTTTGGTTTATTTTAAGCTCTTTATAATATTAAACTTTAGGTTAACATTGTTATCTCTAGCGATGAATGTATTTGTTTTTTAAAAGTTTTTTAAGTATAATTATGGCTTGGCTGTTAGTTAGAAAATATATATTTATTCAAGTTCAGGAAAATCAAAAGTTTAGCCTCTAGGGTATTTAAATATTTTAAAATAGTTTCAAAATTAAGTAAAATAAAGTTTTATTGTTGGCAGCTGGTTTAAAGTAAAATAATTTTTTCATAAAAAACCGGAGTTTAAATGTTAATGCAGGCTAAATCAAATATGTTTTTAAATGGAAAAAACTCTGATGGGTTTACCATGATAGAGCTCTTAATTGTAATTGCTATAATTGGAATTGTAGTTTCCCTTGCCATAGGCGGATATAAAGAACTTATTCCAAAAGCAAGGGTAAAGTCAGCTGCAAGGGAGCTTAAGTCAAATCTTGAAAAAGCAAAAATGGCCGCAGTTAAAAAAAACCAAAATTGTCTTGTTGTTTTTAATTATTCAGGAAGAAGTGCAAAAGCATGTTTTGATGGAAATAAAGACAATAAATGCGAAAGTACAGATGATGAAATTGTTTTTAATTTTAAGGCAGATAGTAAATCAGGTCTTGAATTTAAAAATGTTAATTTTGCGAAGAATTTTTTTTTATTTGGTTCCAGAGGTTTGCCGAATATCACTGATACTTCAAAAGTAAAATTTACCAATGATTCTGGTTATGGAATAACTATAGAAGTAACGCCCACCGGCAGAATTAAAATAAATTAAAAAGGTGGTATTTTTATGTGGCTGTTCAGTTGTAAATTTAACAAAGAAAAAGGCTTTACTCTTATTGAAATTTTAGTTGCTCTAGCAGTTTCAGGTTTTTTTCTTGTTGCTCTTATAAGTTTTTTTATTTCAACCAATAAATTAAACACTGTCTATGAAAAAGTTGCAGGGGTTCAGCAAGATATTAGAGCTGTTATGGAAATGATGTCTCGGGATATCATGATGGCTGGTCTTGATCCTACAGGAGGTGCAAATGCTGGGTTTAATAATGATGAGACAAGTGAGAATAGTATTTCTTTTAAATACAGTTATGAAACAAAAGGCAGTTGTGATTATAATCTTACTTACTGGTTTGATAGCGTCGAAGGAACTATAAAGTTTAAAGATCGTTTAGATCAAAATCCAGAATTTAAAGCCATCACGGAAAAAGGTAGTATAGATTCTGTAGTTTTTAAATATTTACTTAAAAACAAAATCCCAAGAACCAACGAACCTTTAAATAAAACAAGAATGGTAACAATAAAAATATGTGGAAAAATAACAGGTGCTTATAAAGAGGAGTTTGACAATACTTATTGTTTTGAAAATGAAATTTATCTGAGAAATATGGTAAACAAATAGTTGGGGAAGTATCCAATGTTAAAAAACAATGAATCAGGTTTTACTTTAGTTGAAGTTCTTTTTGCAATGGCTTTGTTTTCAATTGGCCTTTTTGCTCTTAGCATGATGCAGGCTCATTTTGCAAAAGGTCTTGCTGACTCACGAAGTATAGTCCATGCCACTGATATTGCCATGAATAAAATAGAGGAATTGTCCAACTCAGACTCTACTAATGACGATTTCAAATTAACCCTTGACCCAAACTCTCCCCATAAGGAAGTAAAAAAAGCTGGCAATAGAAGTTATGATCTTCAATGGACTGTTAATAAAAATAACAATCCTGGCTTAATTTTAGATATAGAGATTAAAGTTTCCTGGAAAGAGGGCGAACGTGATCATTTTTTAAGTTTTCCCTGGGTAAAAGGTTTCTAAAAAAGAAGAGAGTTTTTATGAAAAATCTTTTAATTTACAAACTATCATCAGGTAAAAATGAAAAAGGCTCGGTTCTTTTAACCACTGTTGTTATAATGCTACTTCTAACAATAATTGGAATAGCTTCCATTTCAACCTCATCCATAGATTTACAGATAACCCGTAATTACAAAGTATATAAAGAAAATCTAATTCTTGCAGACGCAGCTATTAATGAAGGACAAACTCTTTTTATAGATTTTATATCCACTCAACCAATGTTTTTAGAAATTTCAAACGAAAAATCAGAAGCATGGCTGAATATAGATAAGGTGGATGGTAAATATTTATCTAATACCAAGTCCGCTTTTAATACAATTGAGGTTGATAATATTCTCAAGGATTGGGGTTCTTTAATAAAACCTGACAAACTTTCAATAGATCCAACTGCTAGTTATGTTCTTTTTTATAAAAAAATAAGCTCAGATCCCTCTAAGGATTACGAGTTTGTTGTTTTAGCCCGTTCTCAAAAACACGGGGGTAATGTAGTTGTTGAAGCTGGCTTTTCCTATTAATCACTTAAGGCTGTTAAATATGAAATTTTACAAAAATTTGCTTGTGATTTGTTTTATTTTTCTTTTACCTTGTTTATCTTTTTCCGAATTTATTCCCCCTGAAAATATAATCGAAAAAACTAGAATCAACCTGGGTAAACTTAATTTTGTTAAAACAAAAGCCGGAATTAATTATCTTATTTCTGATGAGGGAAGATATGTTTTTCAAGGAGAGCTTTTTGATATTTGGAATGGAAGACAAATTAATTCAGTACCTGAAATGGATTATCTTAAAAACAGAATAGAGTTTAAGTTTTTAGGCATCAAACCGGAAAAAATGTTTGGGCTGCAAATAGGAACAGGTGAAAAAAAGGCCTATGTTTTTTCAGAGCCTGAATGTTATTATTGTCATAAGCTTGCAAAGGAAGTTAAAGAACTTTCAGAAGTAAATAATGAATTCAGTGTTTTTTTTGTAATTGTTCCTGTTCTTTCTAAAACCAGTATTGAAAAAACAAGGAAAGTTTTTTCAATTGCTCAAAAAGACAAAAATAAAGCAATTGAATGTTTTATAAACAACTCCTGTGAAAATTTAAATGATGAAATCAAAGATGAAAATTTAAATTTTGACTCAATAGATTACAATCGCCTTGTGGCAAGGGTTCTTTCAATTGATAAATTTCCCTTTGTTGTAAATCCTCAAGGAATAACAAGTGCTGGAATGCCTGAAAATATTTTCTTTTTTTTAAGGCAGGAATAAATTTTAAACAGGTGAATACGGGGGTAAAATGAAAAATATTCTAATTATAATTTGTCTGATTTTTTGCTTTAGCAGCAATGGCTTTTGTGAAAAACAAATGGTTGAACCTGAAAGTGAATCTCCTTTAACCCTTCTTTTAACTAAGCTTGAAAATCAGGGTTATAAAATTATTGTAGGGCCTGTTCAATACCTTGGAAAATCAAAAAATCAAATTTTATTTTATAGACAAAAACCAGTCAACTATAGAACCCTTCGAACAATTGATGTAAATGAAAATTTTAAAATCATTAAAAAATATGATTTTGTTCATGTTTTGTCAAATAAGGGCAATCTTGTTTTAATTTATTTTGAAAGGGAAAAAAGAAATGATATTTAATAAATTGATTAAAAAAACAATTTTTTTCCTTGGATTTGGTTTTATTTGTCTTAATAGTTTTTCTGCCTTTGCCGCAAATTCAGATTATGCTGCTCTTCCCCCTTTTATAAGTGCTGATGTTAAGCCTAATGTTTTGTTTGTTATGGACTTTTCGGGGAGTATGCAGGCTCCTGCTTATTATGGAAGTCATAAAAAATATTACAACAGTAATGTTTCCTATTGTGGGAGTTCGGATCGAGAATATGACAAGACAAAAAAATATTACGGGTATTTTGATTCATACAAATTTTACAAATATAATGAGAGCGAAGAATATTGGGAAATTAATCCTTCAGGAACTGGAAAAGATGTACCAACTTCCTACACTGACAGTGTGTCTGGTAATTTTTTTAATTTTATTCTGATGTCAAGAGTAGATGCTGCATTTAAGGGTCTTTTTGGAGGAAAAGGAAAATGTTATTCAACTTATTGCATCTTAGAACCTCAGGGTGCAAGAAGAATAATTAAAATAAGTAATTATGAGGAAAGGAAGTTTGAAATTGCTCCTGAAAATTACAGCAGCGGTAATTATTTAGATAAAAAAATGCGATTTAAAATTGGAAAGAAGTGGGTTTATGCAGGTGTTAAAGTAGATAAAGAAGACAGAAAAGGAATAATTCAGGAGAATTTTAATAAGGTCAGATTTGGTTTTATGGCCTATGCAAATAGCGGTAATAAAAATGTTAAAGAGGGGAAAATTAAGTTCGGGCTTCATGAAAAAAATATGGATACATTAATTGAACAATTTGAAAAATCTCTTCCGTATAATGGAACTCATACAGGAGAGGCTCTAAGAGAAGCTCATTATTACCTTAGCCAGAGTTATACTACTCATAATTTTTGGTATGAAACTTCTTTTGAATCTAAGATGAAAGACTATAATAGTTCATATTTTGCTCCGGAAACTGAAAAAGATCCATATTATGAAAAAAATTCCAATGGTAATTTAGAGGCTGCCTGGTGCAGAAAAAGCTATGTAGTTTTAATTTCAGATGGTGAATATAATGATGGAGCTTTAGATCCTTATAAACCTGCACACAATCTTCATTTAAATGATTTAAGAACTGAAGATGATTTTCCGGGCAAACAAAATGCAGAGGTTTATTCCCTTTTTGCTTTTTCAGATGATGAAAAAGGTCAAAATTCCATGAAAACTGTTGCAGCCTTTGGTAAATACGAAGACTTGGACGGTTGTTCCTCTGATAAACCCTACGATTTTGATAAAGTCAAAGATAGTAGGACGTTTGAATTTCCTACGGATAATTGCAATCCTAAAGGCAAATATAACAACTGCTGCAAAGAATGGGATAAAGATGGAGATGGAGTCCCGGATAATTATTTTGAAGCCAGTGACGGAGATGCAATGGCAAGTGCTTTTACAGCAATTTTTAGCGAAATTCGCCACGGAGCATCTTCAGGAACTGCTGTAACTTCACTTACATCAAGGGTTTCAGGGGGGTCAGTTCTTGGCCAGGCTGCTTTTTATCCAAATAAAGAATTTGAGAATAAAAAAGAGATAAACTGGGCAAGTGATTTTGTTGCCAATTGGTATTTGAACGATTATTTTAAAAATGCTTCAGGTGTAACAGAAATAGTTCAAAATATAAGGGAAGATACAAATAAAAATTATATTCTTAATATTGAAGAAGACAGGATAATTGAATATTTAGTGGAAAATGATTCTCTCAAGGTTAATTATTATAAGTCAAATAAACATGGAGTTAAAGCAGATACAGATCCTGAAGGTTCTCATTCAAGTCTTCAGAAGGTTAATAATCTTTTTGATTGCGGAGAAAAGTTAAAAACAACCAAACCAGAGGACAGAAAAATTTGGGGAGTGGATAAAGACGATAAACTGAAAGAATTTAAGGATTCCAATAGTCATTTGTTCAAGTCAAATTTAGGAAATGCTGGTTATGAGCCATGCCTTTTGGACCAAGCTGGAAACCCTGATTTTAAAAAGCTTATAAATTATACAAGGGGCAAAGATTTTGATGGATGCCGCTTAAGAACAACCAGTGATTCTTTTTCAGAAAATGTGTGGAAACTAGGAGATATTATTTATTCTACACCAACTATAGTAGGCTATGGTGATTATTCAATGGTCTATCTTGGAAGCAACTCCGGAATGCTCCATGCTTTTAGACTGGGATATTTAAAAAGTACAGGAGACAAACTTAATCCCTCAGAAATTTGTGATAAAAAGTCTGTGGACTGCACCCAGGTTAAAATCGGTAAAGAGGAGTGGGCTTTTGTTCCTAAAGATTCAATGCCTTACCTTCGTTACCTGGCATCACCTGATTATGAACATATTTATACTGTTGATCTGGCACCATACATAGTCAATACAGACTCACAAATAATACTTATAGGCGGAATGAGATTGGGCGGGGGGACAGAAAATGGTTTAATTAAACCTCCTTCAGATACTGGAACTGTGGGGCGTTCAGCATATTTTGCTTTAGACATTACCGATCCTCAGAATCCTAAATATCTTTGGAGATACGCTCCTGATGAACTTGGTTTTTCATATTCAGGGCCAGCTTATGTAAAAAGAAAATTAACAGATGGAAAATACAAGCATTTTTTAATTTTTGCATCAGGCACTACAGGATATGATGGCACTTCAGTTCAGCCCCTTTCAATCTTTACAATTGATCTTTTAACAGGGGCAGAATTAAAAAAACATTCAACAGGTATAGAAAATGCCTTTGGAGGAAGCCTTTTTACAGATGGCCTGGATATAGATAATGACGGACAGACAGATTTTGTTTTTCTTGGTTATACAGATAATGCCAATGGAAAAAATGATGATAAGTATAAAAAAATGGGTGGCGGGATAATTAAAATACACACAGGTTCAGCCAGCCCCTCTGAGTGGGAATATGATACTAGTTTTTTTGAAGGGGCAAAAGGGAACCCTGTTACAGCTTCTATTCTTGTGTCCAGATGCTTTACCAACCTGACCAAGTATCCGTATGTTTATTTTGGTACAGGCAGATATTTTGTTCCAAATGATGACACTCAGAAAGGTTCGGAAAACAGGAATTATTTGTATGGAATCCCATTTCCATTTAATGAAAAAAACGAGTCAAAAATTATAGGAACTAAATCAATTAAGAAAGCAAATGATCTTAAATGCAGCGATCTTGATGATATAAAATCTGGAAATCTTGGGTGGAAAATCCCTTTGGATTTAAATGATTCACCATATTTAAGGGAAAGATGTTATTCAGATGCTGTAATCGGAAGTAATAATCTTGTGTTTTTTAACACAGCCATGCCTACCAATGCAGTTTGTGAATGCGGAGGGCAGTCAAGATCCTGGGCTTTAAATTGTGCCACAGGCAAGACGATTTTAAAAAGCTTATGTAGTGTTAGCGATGATGACAACGATCCATTTACAATCAATCCTAAAACAAAATTCAGGTATCTTATTCAGCTTTCAAGGGGTGATATAAAAGACTATGGCCAAGATGATTTTAATAATGGTGGTTTAATTGGTTTTGTTCCTGGAGTTCCCCCCCCTTCTGCTGGAAATCTTATGGAACCTCGTCAGTCAGAAGTTAATTATTGGAAATTGTGGAGGCAGTAAACTCTTTAGATAAGATAAATTCAATTATCCGGTTTTAAATTGAAATCAGGCAGATGAATTGTGAGTCATTAAAGCTCAGGTTTAAATTTATTGTAAATTTTTTTACAGGAATCAGTTATGGCAAAAATATCAACATCCGATCTCGTTCCAGGAATGATTGTAAAAAAAGATATTAAAGACAGAAACGGGCGGGTGCTTTTAAATAAAGATTCAATAGTAAAAATTTCCCATCTTCGCATACTCAAAATGTGGGGAGTTTATGAGGTTGATATTGTTTTTAAAGAAGATTTAAAAGAAAAGAGTTTTGGAGAAAATCTAAGATTAGAAGGATTAGCCAAAAGATTAAATGCCCGTTTTTGTCGTTCAAATATAGATAATCCTTGTATAAAAAAATTAATTAAACTTCTTTTGCCCTATGAAAATCAAATGAATATTTCCGGGCTCAAAAATTTTATTCATAATTTTCCATCAAATGAAGATATTGAAATCTATGATAAAGTAACCCTGGAAGATTTTGTTAACAATGAAGAAGGACTTTCTGTTTTTCCTGATGTTTTTTTTAAACTAATGGAAGTTCTTGATGACCCAAGAAAAAATGCTTCTGACATTGCAAAAGTTATTGAAAAAGATCCTTCTCTTGCTCTTGGTACTTTAAGGCTTGTTAATAGTTCGTTTTATGGGTTTTCTAAAAAAATTGATTCAATTTACAATGCTGTTATTATTTTGGGAATAAGGCAGTTAGGTTTCCTTGCAATGGGTTTTTCAGTGATTAAAACTTTTAAGGGAATTCCTTCAAAATATATAGATATGAAAAAACTATGGATTTATTCTCTTGCTGTTGGGCTTTGTTCAAAAATTATTGCAAGACAGGCTGATTGTCAGGATTACAACCAGATTTTTGTTGGAGGTCTTATTCATGATATAGGTAAACTTGTGATTTTGAAAAGAATGCCTTTAAAAACAATGTTTATAATTAAAAAAGCCTGGGAAAAGGATTTGTTTCTCTTTGAAGCAGAGAAAAAATATCTTGGCTTTACCCATTGTGAAGTTGGAGCAAAAATCTGTTTAAAATCAAAACTCCCTGATTTATTAACAGATATTGTAAAAAACCATCATAATCCAAGGAAGTCTAAATTTCCTTTGCAATGTTCTGTAGTCCATCTTGCAGAACTAATAGTCAATGCGGCTGAACTTGGTTTTTCTTGTGAAAAGCTGATTTTTTCTCTTGACGATTACTCATGGGGTATCTTAGGGTTATCTCCAAACTCTATTCCAGTAATAATAAGGGATCTCAAGGTTGAAATGCGAACAGTTCTTGAATTTTTAAGTTAGGGTAAAAGCAAATGCTTTTTACAAAAAAAGATCGGGTTTTGGAAGAAAAAATTAAACATCTTGAAAAAACAAACAGCTATTCTGCTGAAATGCTTGAGCAGGCCCTTAATCTTTTTGACTTTAGTTTTAAGGACAGGTTAACAAACAAAGATTATGATAAGTTAAATTTTTTAAAAGATGTTGAATCCAGAATAAAAAAAATTCTTCCTCTTAAAAATATTTCCTTTTTTCTTGTTGATGAAAGCAGCTCCGATTTCAAACTTGCCTATAAAAGCGATTGTTTAAAAGAAGCTGATATACTCCGGGAAGTTGAAAGGCTTGTAGAGGACTGGACATTTGCCAGGGCTTTAAGGGAAAAAAGGTCTGTAATTACCAGCTCTCTTGATCCTGAAATAGATCTTTTGCTCCATGTTATGACAACTTCTTCCAGAATAAGTGGAATATTTATAGGGAGCTTTGCAAAAAAGGAGAGGGAAAAAATTCCAGATATTTCCCTTCTTCTTCTTTCAATTACTCTTCTTATATGTTCAAATTTTCTTGAAAGTATTGAGTTGTACGAAATTTTAAGAGAAAATAATGTTTTACTTGAAAAGACTGTAAAAGAAAGGACAAAGCAACTAAGACACAGAGTTTACCACGATTCTCTTACCTTGCTTCCCAATAGAACTTTTATAATTAAAAAACTTAAATCAATTTTGGAAAATAAAAAAATCAGTTCCACAGCTTTTATAAAACTGGATCTGGATAGATTTAAGGAAGTTAATGATAATTTTGGGCATCGGGCCGGAGATTTTGTACTGAGGGTGGTTTCAGCAAGGATTAGAGAATCCTGCAGAGTTCATGATATTGTGGGCAGATTGGGGGGAGATGAGTTTGCTGTTGTTCTTCCTGGAATTGAAACAGAAGAAGAGTCTTTGGAAATAGCTTCAAGAATTTTGTTAAATTGTGAAAAAACCTTTGTTTTTGATAAGCAAAAATTTCAAATAGATATTTCAATGGGAATTTCTCTTTATCCAAAAGATGCTGAAAATACTTCAGATTTAATTCGTAAAGCTAATCTTGCTCTTAATAAATCAAAAACAGACAAAAGCAGAATCAGTTTTTACAGCAAACAATACGATAACCTTGATTCTTTTGATATTATTATAAAAACAGATCTCAAGGAAGGATTGGAAAATGATAATATTTTTCCATTATTTCAACCAAGATATTGTTTTAGGAGCAATAGAATAACAGGAGTTGAGGCTCTTGCAAGGTGGAAGCATCCTGTGCACGGACTGATTCCCCCTGGTAAATTTATTCCAATTGCTGAAAACACAGGGAATATAAAAAAACTGACAGAACATATACTTATTAAATCTCTTGAACAGGCAGAAAAATGGAATGAAAAAGGCTATGATCTTACTATTGGAGTGAACCTTTCTGCTATAGATCTTCAGAGTGAAAAGTTTCCTGAAAAAATCATTAGAATTATTCAAAAATTCAATGTAAATCCTGAAAAAATAGAGTTTGAAGTAACTGAAAGTGTTTTAATGATAAATCAAAGTCTTGTAATTTCAAATCTCAAATATCTTAATCAGCTTGGGTTTTCAATTGCTCTTGATGATTTTGGCACTGGTTTTTCCTCCCTAAGCTATCTTAATATGTTTCCAGTGGATAATATAAAAATTGATCTTTCTTTTGTTAGAAGTATGGACGTTTCTTTGAAAAACAGGCAAATTGTTCAAGCAATTATAAGCCTTGGTAAAAGTCTTAAAAAGAAAACAACTGCCGAAGGTGTTGAAACAAAAGAAATAAATAATCTCCTTTATAAAATGGGCTGTGATTGTATTCAGGGATATTACTTTGGAAAACCAATGAAAGCCCATGAGGTTGAGGAAATGGTCAATTTGAATCAAGCTCCTTTAGTTTAAGTTTTGATGTTTTTTTAGTTATAATAGCTAATTAGAAATACCCTCTGAAATTTAATTTTCAAACTCTCAAATATCTTCAAAGTTTTATTTAAGCAAATATTAGATTTTAATATTGTTTATTTTTATTTATCAGATATAAATAAAAGTTTGTTTATTGGGCAAAATTGTAAAGTCAATTTAAATTAAAGTTTTTACTTTTCAGTTCTTCGGTAAACCCCTTTTTTTCTTCAAGATTTATAAGTTCCAAACAGATGTTTTCTATATATCAAGGTAAAAAAATGATAGTTAATTCAGCTAAACCAAGCTTTTTTAATAGATATTTTAATGAGTTAAAGTCTATTCTTTTGCTTTCAGTTCCCATATTTCTGGCTCAGCTTGGAATGACTGCAATGGGATTTATTGATACTGTAATGGCAGGGCATTATAGCAGCATTGATCTTGCCTCTGTTGCTATTGGCTCAAGTCTTTTTTTCCCTTTTATCATTTCTTTAAATGGAATAATGATGGCTGTTGTTGCCATAACAGCCCAGCTTAAAGGGGCTAGAAATGAAAAGAAATCTTTGGAAATTCTTTCGGATTCATTCTGGATTGGATTGTTTTTTGCCGCTGTGTTGTTTTTCTTTTTTAATAGGCTTGATTTTATTCTTAATTTTATGGAGCTTTCCGCTGAAGTAAAAAAGATTGTTAAAGGTTATTTGTTTGGAACTTCAATTGGGCTTCCAGCCATTGCCCTTTATCTTTGTCTCAAATCTTTTATTGAAGGACTTGGGAAAACAAGGCCTCAAATGTTTATCTCTTTACTTGCTGTGGTCTTTAATTTTTTTGCAAATAATACTCTTATTTATGGAAAATTGGGATTTAAGGAAATGGGGGGTGCTGGTTGCGGGCTAGCAACAGGTCTTACTCTCTGGTTTTTTTTAATTCTTTTGCTCTTTTATTCTTATATAGATGAAGAAATCAGAAAAATGGAAATATTTAAAAAAATAAGACTTCCAAGGCTTGAGGGTATAAAAGAAATTCTTTATCTAGGGCTTCCAATAGGCGGGACATTGTTTATGGAATGCAGTATTTTTGCCTGTATAACTTTGTTCATAGGTGTTCTTGGCCCAATTGTGGTAGGTGGACACCAAATTACATTAAACTACTCCTCCCTTGTGTTTTCCCTTCCTTTAAGCATTGGAATGGCAGTTACAATTCGAACAGGTCATGAAATTGGCAAAAAAGATCCTTACTCTGCAAGATTTGTATGTATTACTGGGATTAGTTTTGCAATGAGTGCTGCTGTTTGTACTTTAATTTTTACAAGATTTTGTCCTGAATTTATTGCTTCTTTATATACTGAAGATAAGGAAGTGATAAAAATTGCTGTTTTTTTATTAAAAACAGCTGCCTTGTACCAAGTTTCAGATGCATTGATGGTTATATCTCAAAGTGGATTAAGAGGCTACAAAGATGCAAATGTTACTTTTCTTCTGACTTTTGTAGCATACTGGGTTATTACCCTTCCCATAGGTTATCTTATTTCAATGACAGACTGGATTGTATCTCCCATGGGAGCAAGAGGTTTTTGGCTTAGTTTGATTTTAGGGCTTACAGTTTCCGGTGTTTTTCTTGGAATAAGACTTTATTTTGTTTCTAAAAAATTTATTTTAAACGCCCGAGCTTAATTTAATTAAAATATCAAATTTTGTCTTTGCATTGAAAAATAAATATTTAATCTTATCTTTTTAAGATATTACAATTAGTAATTTATAAAATAAATTTGAAGGGAGAAAAAATGTCTTATAATTTTAATGCTGATGAGGTGTTTCAGGTTGCCGTAAAGATTGAAGAAAATGCAGCGGAGTTTTACAGACAGGCTGCAGGACTTCAGGAAGAGGCTGAAAATGTCCTCTTCCTTGAAAAATTAGCCAATATGGAAGATACACATAGAGATACTTTTGATAAAATGAGAAAAAAACTTTCTGGATCAGAAAAAGAAAAAACTGTTTTTGATCCAGACAATGAGCTTACTGATTATCTTATGTCCATGGCTGAATACCATGGAGGAGAAGGTAGTGCTGACGCTGCAAAGGCTCTTACAGGCAAGGAAACCATTGAGGAAATAGTTAATATTGCTATTGGCCTTGAAAAGGAATCTATTCTTTTTTATATTGGAATTTTATATCTTGTGCCCGATGCCATGGGTCAGGATAAAATAAATGAAATAATCAAAGAAGAACAAAGACATATTGTTCAGCTTCAGGGGTTTTTAAGAAAGATGAAAAGTAAATAAAAGTTAAGTTTGAATTAGGCAAAAAGGCTCCTGAAATTAACTCAGGAGCCAAAATTTATCAGGTGTTTATTTTTGAAATAGATTTTAAAAATCTGTCAACCCTGGTTTTTACAATGGGGAAATCATCTCCCCTGTCATCAACACAATCTCCATCTATTGTAAGTATGGGTATTCCTGCTTTTTTAAACATTTCATTTTCCATAATTGCACCCCCATGAAAATGTCTGCATGATTTGGGATAGTATGCAATTATTCCGTTTGTATCTTCAGGTATTTTTTCAATTGCAATTGATGTTCTTGCCATTACTGAGGAAAATCCCGGATGCATTACTGTTCTTTTTGCAATGGATCTTATTGGATCTTTTGGATCAAGTTCGTCAAAAAAAACAAAATTTACCTGGGAACCTGAGATTTCAATTTTTTTATCAACATATTCCATTAGCTGGTTTTTAAAATAGGGCCTTAAATGAAACCATGCTATTCTTGGAACGGTGATTTCTTTGTTTTCATGCTGATTTTTTTTATAGTCTTCATATCTTGATTTATAAACATCCACAATTTCTTTAGTCCCCCATGTCTGCATAAGATTTGCAGCATAATCCAGCTCTTTTATTCCTTTTTTAGATGAAGTTCTTTCATATAAAATTATATCATTTCCATCATCAAGGTATTGTCTTGCTTTATTTGTCCAGGTACAGATGTTTTTAAGCTTTTCTTCGTCAAGTTTAAGTCCTGTGTGCTCAGTTACAAAATCAATCATTTCATGAAATTGTTCTGTAACATAGTCTATTGCTTCATTTATTCTTTGTTCATCAGCCTGGTTTTTTTTATTCATGCTTAAATCATAAATTCCATAGGGAATATCTAAAATAAATTCAGGCCTTTTATAAATATGGGAGGCAAGTTCAGCATATTTTGCAGAAGGATCGCATAAATGGGTTGAGGTAAGCATAATATCAGGTGTGGGGAAGATGTTTTCAATCACCCCTCCTGCAACTGCTTTCATGAAAGAACATAAATCGCTGGAAAAGTTTGAAGATTCAGCAGTTTCAATTCTTCCCCTTGCAGCTCCTGACATGGCAAGCTGGGAAGCGACCATTTCAGTTGTATATGGAATAAGGTTCATCGCATAGATGAGTTCAGTGGGAACAAAAAGGGATCTCCAGGCAAGATGATAATATTCTTCCTGACCTAGAATATTCATATTGTATGCATTGAAAAATTGTTTTGTATTTAAATATCCTCGTTTTGCTGAGGGTGAAAGAGTTTCATATTCTGATGCAAATGCCATTTTAACAGCTTCTTCAGGTTCTAGATCCTTAAGGCCATTTACCTCTAGAAAATTTTTTAATTGAATTTTTCTTTCTTTGGTATTTTCTTTTACTATATTTTCACGACTCATTTTTTTTCTTTCTTTTTTTAAGTCTTTTTATAAAAGAATGAATTTCCCTTTCATTGACTTCAGAGCTTATATCACCTTCAATTACTTTCATTGGGGTTTTTAAGCTTGTGTTGTTTTTCAAAAGAGCCCAGTCCATTTGCATGTTTGCACAAAATTTCATTGAAAAATAAATTATTCCGTCAATTTTATATTCTTCAATCAACTTGGGGAGCTCTTCAGTTTTTTCTTTTGATTTGGACCCAAGCATTCTTGGACAGGGAGTTTTTTCAAGATAAAGTCTTGCAAGAAGCTCAAAAGGGTCTTTTTCATCTCCATAGGATCCAGAATAAGCCCTTAATCCTGTGCACATATTTTCCAATACGCAAAGGCCACCTGAATCTTCAATTGATTTTATAAGACTTTTATTCCCAGGGCCGCCAATAATCATTACCCTTGGTCTTGATTCACTGGTTACCAGATTTTTTTTCGAATCAATGAAATTTTTCATTTTTTCATTAAATTTTTCAATGGGCATTTCAAAATAATCATTTATAAGCTCTTGCATTTCAACACCAGTTATTGATGTTGAAGTTTTTTTCCTTAAATCGTCTGCTTTTTTAAAAAGATTTCTTGTTGTTTTATATATTTCAATTGATTCAAAAATACTTTCATTACTTATTGGACCAAATTGATTTTCAAGGTCATTTTTTAGTCTTTTTAAAGCTCCTGCAAAAAATTTTATTGAAGACTCAGACACAATTTTTGGAATATCAAGAATATGAATCAATTTTGGCTTAATTTCTTCTTGCCTGAATGTCCATCCATCGGCAAGTTTTCTCATGCATTCGCAAGAATGTGCTATCACCACTCCGGCTAAATCATCATAAGAATTGGTAAGAGCACCTCCCATGCATGATCTTACATAAGAACACATTGAGTCCCCAAGAAGCACATCTTCATGCTCAGCCCTTGAATCTTTTTTTATTCCAAAAGGAACAGCTTTTGCTGAATGAATAAGCTCAATTGGAGTATAAGAGCAGAACCATCCTGTTTTTTTCAAAATCAACCTCCTAAATTGGCTTTAAGTTCAGTATTTGTTTCTTTTTCAATAAGTTTATAATAATCTTTGCAGGCATAAAGGGTTTCAATTATTTCATCTCCTAGATAAAGATGAACAAGATCGCAGATCATTTCCTTTTGGCAGTTTATTTGATTGGCCTTTGTGCATTCTACAAATTCTGAATTTATTTTGCAGATTGTATCTATTCCCCTGAATTTTCCTTGGTTGTTTTCAAGTTCTTCCTTTGCAAAAAGTGCCATTCCTATGGCTCCCATTACTTTGTGGTGAGGGGGGATTAAAAGTTCAACCTTTTCTCCTCTTGCTTCAAAAAGAAGATCCTCAAGAGCTTTTTTTACTCCTAAATTTGAAGCAACACCTCCCTGAAATGCAATTGGTGTTTTTATTGTTTTTTTGTTTATTCCAAGAGTTGAGTAAAAGTTCATGGCAAGGCTACTGTGAAGACCTGCAATAATATTTTCCTTGGTGTTGCCTTTTGCCTGTTCAGCAATCAAATCTCTTCCCACAAATACAGTGCACATACTTGAAAAAGAATAGGGTTTTTTTGCCTTAAGCCCTGTTTGGCCGAAGTTTTCAATGGGAATTCCAAGCCTGTCTGCCTGGGCATCTAAAAAAGCTCCTGTTCCTGCTCCGCATTTTTTGTTCATTCCAGCGTCTTCAAGTTCACCGTCTTCAATATACATTACTTTTGAATCCTGTCCCCCTATGTCAAAGATCACCTGGGTGTTAGGCAGCATATGAAGTGTGGCTTCAGCATGTGCATCAAGCTCTGTTTCATAAATATCGGCGTTTAAAAGAGATCCTGATATTTCATGGCCGCTTCCTGTAACTCCTGAACCAAGTATTTTTGTATTTACAGGAAGATTTTGTTTTAGCTCTGTAAAGGCTTTTTTGATTTGATTTATTATATCGCCTTCTGTGAGAGTGTATTGGGTTTGAAAAATAACTCCGCTTTCTTCTAAAAAAACTATATTGATTGATATTGAGCCTGCATCAAGACCTAAATACCCTTTAAGAGTTTCTTCCCATTTTCCATTTATTGAAGTGCAGGCATAAAGATCGCTGTTTTTTAGGAATAATTTAAAACTTTTTCTTTCAAGCTTTAAAATTTCAGATTCAAGCTCTTCAATCAGATTTTGGCTGTTTTTGTTTTTTAAATTTGTTTTTATCCATAAATCTGAATCATCTGTGTTTATTTCTATTTTTGAGCTGTCTTCTTTTTCCAAAATAACAAAATCTTTAGTTTCCAGTTTTTTATAGTTTTTATTTTCAAAGAATTTTATTATTTTCTCAGCTGATTCCCAGGCGTTTTTGAGCCTTTTCTCAGCTGTTTCCAGGAAAAGAAAAGGAATTCTAAAAAATATTTCTGATTTTTCCTTGGGTCTTTTTTTAAATATTTTTGTTTCATTTGATTTTATTAGCTTTTTGTCCATAACAGGCCTTATTCGTTTTTGTTGACTGACCATCAGCCAGCAGTTGGTTAATTAAAAATTTTTTGGATAGTGTTATAAGTAAAATAAATTTTAAAGATAATTTCTGGTTAACTGTGTTTACAATTCTTAAGATAAATTATTTTAAATTAGCAAGTTTTGTAATTGAGTCAAGATAAGTTTTAATATAAAAAAACTTTTTATTGAGAGCAAAAATCAGTGAAATTATCAAGAAATGAATGCTTGAAAGATTTCTTCTGTTGCTTTCATGGCTTCAGCTCTTATTATTTCAAGTTCTTCAGTGGTTAATTGTAAAATTTTAAAAGAATCAGGCTCAATAAGCTTGTTTGTGTTTATTGGAAAATCTGCCGGCATAGCCATTATATGGTTTGCTGTGTGGACTATAAAGGCAAGAAGGTCTTGCTCTGATTTTGAAGGTTCATGATGCCATCTTATCGCTTTAAGCTGGCTAGGGGGGATATTCCATTTTTTGAGGAATTCGTATCCGATTTCACAATGATCAAATCCAAAAATTTCTTTTTCTGCTATATAAACTTGGATACCTGAAGATACTTTTGAGACAAAGAGATCTTTTACCTTGATAAGATTTTCATCAAGAAGAAGTTTGCCTGAGTCATGAAGAATACCAGCGGAAAAAGCATCTGTACTTAAAGATGGGTTTGTTTTAAGGGCAATAAGCTTGGCTGCAAAGGCAACTCCTGTTGAATGGGTAAAAATTTCTTTGGAGCTGATTGAGTAGCCTTTAAGCTCTTTGCCAAGAAGTTTTGAAGTACTTGCCAGGGTTATCATTTGGAGCAATACATCTGAACCAAGAATTACACATGCCTGTTGAACGGAGTTTACCGGATTTATCAATGAATAATATGCTGAGTTTGCAATTTTAAGTATTCTTGCAGCCATGGCCTGATCTTTTTCAAGAACTTTTGCAAGGTCTTTGATATCAGTGTTTTCTTTTTCAATTATTTCTCTTGCTTTTGAAAGCACTTCAGGTATTGGGGGCAAGGTCTTTGATTTTTCAAGTAATCTTTGTTTTCTTTTTTCACAATCATTGGCAATTGAATCTTTTTTAGTTATGAGTTCTGAAACAATGTCGGTTTTTAGAGAAATCACCCCTTTGCACTTAAGGCATTTTATTTTTAAATTTGGGTTGGAAGGTATTTTATCTTCGGGTATATTATAAAGTTTGTGGCAATGGGGGCATTTAAGTTTCAAGAAAGACTCCCTAATTTTATTCTATAAAGATTTAAAAGCTTATTTTACTCAATATTTTTTATAAATTCCAGCAGTTTATTTCTAACTATTATAAAAGTTTGTTGGAGGCAACCAAATGAATAAAAAGAAGCATTTTAGAATGCTTGAATCAATGTATAAAAAGGCCCCGATAAATGAATTTTTCAATCCAGAAATATTTGTTAATGAGGGAAAAGCTGAAATTAAAATTAAAGTTGATAAAAAATTTTTTCACACAGGCAATTCTGTCCATGGAAGTGTTTTTTTCAAAATGCTTGATGATGGGGCTTATTTTGCTGCAAGCTCACTTGAATATAAACATTTTCTTGTTACAACCTCTTTTACAACCTATATGACAAGACCTGTTTCATCAGGTTTTTTAAAAGTTTACGGCAGGGTAGTGAATAAAAATAAGACCCAATATATTTCAGAAGCTGTTCTTTATGACAGCGATAACAATGAAATAGCCAGGGGAAACGGAATTTTTGTAAAATCAAAACTCTTGATTGAATCGGCTTTAAATCCTGAACTTTGAAAAATCAAATTAAGTTTTAATTTCTTTGTCTACAGGTTTTTCACTTTAAGCATATTTGTGGTTCCTGATACCCAGATAGGATGGCCTGCTGTAATTACAATTGTATCCCCTTTTTTTACAATTCCTGAGTCAATGGCTGCTTTAGCTCCTTGTTCAAGCATTTGATCTGTATCTTTTGGATTACCAAAAGGTTTAGGAATACATCCCCAGTAAAGGCATAGTTTTCTCATTGATTCTTTTAAGGGAGAAAGAGCAATTATCTTGCTTTCAGGTCGAAATCTTGAAATCTGGGCAGCTGTATTTCCAGAGCGGGTTGGAGCTACTATTGCAGCTGCTTTTGTAAAGTTTGAAAGAATACAGGCGGCATAGGGAACTGCTCTTGATGTTTCAGATTGGGGCTGAAGCTGGAATTTTGAATAAGGATAGTTTTGCTCTGCATTGTCAGCTATTTTTCTCATATATTTTACAGCTTCAACTGGATGATTCCCGCTTGCTGTTTCTTCAGAAAGCATAAGTGCATCTGTTCCGTCTAAAACTGCATTGGCAATATCTGTGGCTTCAGCTCTTGTGGGTCTTGGTGAATTTACCATTGAGCTTAGCATTTGAGTTGCAATAATAACAGGCTTTCCAGCCTGGACAGCCTTGGTCACAAGCATTTTTTGATAAAGAGGTACTTTTTCAAGGGGTACTTCAACTCCAAGATCTCCCCTTGCAACCATTATTGCGTCTGATTTATCAAGAATTTCATCAAAGTTTTCAATTGCTTCATGCTTTTCAATTTTTGCAATTACAGGAGTGTTTTTGCCTTTAGAGTTGATAATTTGCTTTATATCATCAATGTCTGCACCGTTTTTGACAAATGAAAGAGCAACAAAGTCAACCCCGATTAAAAGACCAAATTCAAGATCTTTTTTATCTTTAACAGTAAGTGCCGGAATATTGAGGCTGGTTCCGGGAAGGTTTATTCCTTTGTTTGAAGTTAAAATTCCTCCTGATTCAACAATACATTTTATCTCATTGCCTTTAATTTCCTTTACCCTGATTTCCATCAGTCCGTCAGCTAGTAAAATCAGCTCATTTATTTTTACTTCGGTTAAAATATTTTTATAAGAAACTGAAACCTTGTTTTCTTTTCCAATCATATCATCAATTGTAAGAATTAATTCATTGCCTGGTATAAGTTCAATTCCTTTTTCTTCAACTTTTCCGGTTCTGATTTTTGGCCCGCTTAAATCCTGAATAATAGCAATTGGCTTATCCAGCTCATCTGAAATTTGTCTAATAAGATCAAAGGTTTTTTTATGGGATTCATGACTTCCATGGGAAAAATTAAGCCTTGCTACATTCATTCCAGAGTTTATAAGTTCTTTTATTATTTCAGGGCTGTTGGTTGAAGGACCAATGGTACAGACAATTTTTGTTTTGTTCATCTAAACACTCCTGGATGAAGTAAAAAAGTTAACCTGATTTGTTTGTATAAACTTATTAAGTACAAACAAATCAGGATTTTATATTTCTGGATTAAACTTAAATTTCAGTTTTAAATATCTGACAATGCTTGAACCCCCGGGAGTTTTTTTCCTTCAAGAAATTCAAGGGAAGCTCCGCCTCCAGTTGAAACATGGGATACTTTTTCTGAAAGACCTGCTTTTTCAATGGCTGAAGCTGAATCACCGCCTCCGATTATTGTAATGCTTCCATTTGCTGAAGCATCTGCCACTGCTTTTGCAATTTGAAAAGTTCCTCTGGAAAGCTTTTCAATTTCAAAAACTCCCATTGGTCCGTTCCAAACTATGGTTTTTGATTTTTTTATTATTTTAGAAAATTCTTCAATAGTTTTTTGACCTATATCTACAGCCATCATTTCTTTTGGAATATGACTGCTATTAACATCTTTTATACTGCCTGCAATTCCCAAATCAAAATCAAGAGAATCTGTAATAACAAGATCTATTGGAAGAATGATTTTACCCTTGGATTTTGAAAGAAGTTTTTTTGCAAGGGAAACCTTGTCCTTTTCAATAAGGGATTTTCCTGTTTCAAAACCCTTGGCTTTAAGAAAAGTTGAGGCCATTCCTCCGCCTATTAAAAGATAATCAACTTTTGGAAGCAGGGAGTCTATTACATCTATTTTTCCTGAAATTTTTGCTCCGCCAATAATTGCAGTAAAAGGTCTTTGGGGATTTTCAAGGGATTTGCCAAGATAATCCATTTCTTTTTTGAGAAGATAACCAGAGGCTGCCTTGCTGATAAATTTTGTTATTCCCTCAGTAGAAGCATGAGCCCGGTGGGCAGTGCCAAAAGCATCATTAACATAAATATCAGCTAAAGATGCCAGTTCTTTGGCAAACTCTGGGTTGTTTTCTGTTTCGTCTTTTCTAAATCTTAAATTTTCCAAAACAAGAATTTCGCCGGGTTTTAGCTTTGAGATTTCATTTTTAACCTTTTGTCCTATGCAGTCGTCAACAAATTTGACTTTTTTATTTATGAGCTTTGAAAGATGAGCTGCAACCGGTTTAAGACTTAATTCAGGTACAATTTTTCCCTTAGGCCGCCCAAGATGGGAGATAAGTATAAGTGAAGCATTTTTACTCAACAAATAATTTATTGTAGGAAGTGCAGCTCTTATTCTTTTGTCGTTTGCAACTTTTAAATTTTTTAAGGGCACATTGAAATCAACCCTTAAAATTACCTTTTTATTATCAAGGTTAAGATCCTCAATAAAAAGTTTACCCATTTTAATCCTCGAAATTATTTAGAAATATGTTTTGCCATGTCAACAACCTTGTTTGCATAGCCCCATTCATTATCATACCAGGCAATAAGCTTTATAAAGTTATTGTTTAAGGCGATACCTGCTTCAGCATCAAAAATAGAAGTACAGGATTCTCCAGTAAAATCAGAAGATACCACCTGATCTTCAGTGTAAAGGATTATTCCTTTTAATTCATTTTCAGCTGCTTTTTTAACCGCTTTTTTGATTTCATCATAGGAAGCAGATTTTTCAATTCTGCATGTAAGGTCAATAACTGAAACATTTGCTGTGGGAACTCTGAAAGCCATTCCTGTAAGTTTGCCGTTAAGCTCGGGAATTACCTTTCCAACAGCTTTGGCAGCTCCTGTAGTTGCCGGGATAATATTTTGAATTGCAGATCTTCCGCTTCTCCATTTTTTAGGGGAAGGGCCGTCAACTGTTTTTTGTGTTGCTGTTGCAGAATGAACTGTGGTCATTAAGCCTTCAACAATTGTAAAATTATCATTAATTACTTTGGCAAGGGGAGCAAGGCAGTTTGTTGTGCATGAAGCATTGGAAACTATAGTTTCACCATTGTATTTTTCCTGGTTTACTCCCATGACAAACATTGGAGTATCATCTTTTGAAGGAGCAGACATTACCACCTTTTTTGCCCCTGCTTTTATGTGTGCCTCAGCTTTTTCTTTGGTAAGAAAAAGTCCTGTTGATTCAATAATTACTTCTGCTCCAGCTTCATTCCATCTAAGGTTTTCAGGGTTTTTCTCGTTGGTGATTCTGACTTTTTTACCATTTACAACAAGATAATTCCCTTCAATTTCAATGGTTCCCTTAAACCTTCCATGAACTGTGTCATATTTTAAAAGATAGGCAAGATAGTCAATTTCTATAAGGTCGTTTATAGCTGTAACTTCAACCTCTTTTTTTTCAATGGCTGCCCTGAATGCAAGCCTTCCAATTCTTCCAAAACCATTTATTCCTATTTTAACCATGATATCTCCTGATAGTTTAAAAATTTAACATTGGTTGCCTTATATCATATAGATAAAATTAAAACTGCCAGTTTTTTTTAAATTTTTTAACCTTGAAAAATTTAAAAAAATCAAGCTCTGACTTAAAAGATAAGCCTTTGTTTTTTTAGGCTGATATACGATAAATGAAATAACTCTAAAGTTGATTTAGCTGCTGGAAAAAGTTAGTTTTAGAATTTGGGATGAATTTAATGAAATTTTTCAATCAATCCTTTCAGGACAGATATCCAAGGATTCCTTTTGCCTGTTTTAATCCAGCTCCTCTGTTTTTTTTCACTACTTGAAAAGCGTTTTGGCCTGATATTTTTCTTAATTCATTATTTTCTAAAAGTTTTTTTATCACCTCATTTATGTTTGATTCTGAAACTTCAAACCCTCCTTTTTCATTTAAAAGAATTTTTGAGATTTCTTTAAAATCGTCCATATGCTTGCCAAAGATTACCGGTTTTTCAAGAGCTGCTGGTTCAAGAATGTTTTGTCCTCCAAAATTTAAAAGGCTTCCCCCTACAAAAACCAGGTCAGCAATCGAATATATTTTTTTAAGTTCTCCCATTGTATCAATGATAATTGATTCGTATGGTTTATCAGTGTTTTCTGTTCTTAACCCAAAGCTTAAATTGTTTTTTAAAAAAACATTTTTAACTTCATCAAGCCTTGTAAGATGTCTTGGAACTAGAACAAGCTTAAGATTTTTAAATTCATTTTTTAATTTTTTAAAAACAGGGATTAAAATTTCCTCTTCACCTTCCCTTGTACTTCCGCAAACAAATATAAGGTCAGTTTTTTTGAAGCCAAAAAAGTTTTTATAGGTTGTTTTTGTTTTTTCATACTGGGATTTGTCAATTTTGAAGTCATATTTTGCATTTCCTGTTACTATAATTTTTTCTTTTTTGCATGAAAGCTTAATCAGGTTTTTTTCATCCTGAAATGAACTGGCATAAAATTTATCAACAAGATTAATTATATATTTTGAAAAATCTTTTGTCTTAGAATAATTTTTTAAGGAAGAATTTGATATTCTGGCATTTGTAACAATTATAGGAATTTTATTTTTGTTTGCCTGATAAATAAGATTTGGCCAAAGTTCAGTTTCAATTATACATAAAAGGTCGGGTTTTATAATTTCAAAGGTTTTTTTTACATTAAAGTAGGAATCTAATGGAGAATAAGAAATGTCTGCAATTGAAGCAAAATTTGAAGATGCAATTTCATACCCTGAGTCTGTCATTATTGAAATATGAAAGCTTAAGTTTTTTTTTAAATTAAGCATTTCTTTAATAACAATTTCACAAACTCCGACCTCTCCAACAGAAGAAGCATAAAACCATATTTTTTTTTTGGATGATTTGGATGAAACTATATTTTTATGGCTTCTTTTGAAAATAAATGATGAGTATTTGTTTTTGTAAAAAAAATTTAAAAATTGGGAAATCAAAATTAAGATTTCACCAATAAAAGATGAAAAGAATTTGTATTGAGAATAGGTGATTTTCATATAAGTCCTGTTTTTAAAAAATATTTTAAATTAATACAAACTTTTTTTTATTACTGCAACCTAAACTAAAATTTTAAAAGGGAATTAAAAATGAGTTTTTTTGAGATTTTAATGCTGCTTTGCTTTGGGAGTGCCTGGCCTGCAAGTATTTATAAATCATATACCTCAGGGAATAATTCAGGTAAAAGTCTTGCCTTTATGCTGATTGTTTTAACAGGATATGTTTCTGGGGTATTTCACAAAATTTTTTTTCATTATGACAATGTAATCTGGCTTTATGTTTTTAATTCAATTCTTGTATCAATTGATGTTGGACTTTATTTTAGGAACTCTTTAAAAAGTTGATTTGAAAAGGTTTTTTTCTTGACAAAAGAAAGCCCTTATGTTTCTTTACGCAGAAACAGTTTTAGAGGAAAAAATGAGTAAAAGAACAATAGATGAAAAAGCGTTTGAAGAACTTGCTGAAGTTTTTTGTCAAATAAATGACAAAAATGAAATGAAGGTTTTTATTGAAGAAATATTAACCGGAAAAGAATGTTTTGATCTTGTGATGAGGTGGAAACTTCTTAAGGCTATTTATAAAGGACAAACTCAAAGAAAGATTGCACAAAACTATAAAATTTCATTGTGCAGGATTACCAGAGGTTCAAAAATTTTGAAAAAAAAAGACTCGGTTGTGAAAAATATTTTGGATAATTTTAATTTTGAGGATTAATTGGATGAATAAAAAAATTTTAAACTATGAAATGCCCGATAAATCAGGTTTTTTTGGAGACTACGGAGGATGTTTTCTTCCTCCGGATCTTCAAAAATTAATGAATGAAATAAATGATGAGTATATTGAACTGATTAAAGACAAGTCTTTTCAAGACGAACTTTCTCTTCTTTATAAAACTTTTGTGGGAAGACCAAGTCCAGTTTATTTTGCAAAAACTCTTTCCAAAAAACTGGGTGGAGCAGATATTTATCTAAAAAGGGAAGACCTTAATCATACAGGAGCACATAAAATAAACCATTGCCTTGGTGAGGCTCTTTTAGCCAAAAAAATGGGCAAAAAAAAGTTGATTGCAGAAACAGGAGCAGGGCAGCATGGAGTTGCTATAGCAACGGCTGCTGTTGTGGTTGGTCTTGAATGCGATGTTTATATGGGTGTTGTTGATATAAGAAAAGAATACCCCAATGTTGTAAGAATGAAGATTTTAGGTGCAAATGTAATTCCTGTAAAAAGAGGAACTCAAACACTTAAAGACGCTGTAGATGCAGCTTTTGAAGCATATATCAAAGATCCTGTTACACAATTTTATGCAATAGGCTCTGTACTTGGGCCCCATCCTTTTCCAACAATGGTGAGGGATTTTCAGCAGATAGTTGGATATGAAGCAAGAGAGCAGGTTATGGAAGTTACCGGCAAACTTCCCGACGCCATTGTAGCCTGTGTTGGGGGAGGCTCAAATGCAATTGGGCTTTTTACAGCTTTTCTTGAAGATGAAAATGTTTCAATTTATGGAGTTGAACCTGCTGGAATAGGACTTGAACCGGGAAATCATGCTGCGACTTTGACACTTGGAACCCCAGGAGTTCTTCATGGATTTAAATCCTATCTTCTTCAGGATACAAAAGGAAATCCCCTTAGAGTTTATTCTGTTGCCAGCGGGCTTGATTATCCAGGGGTTGGACCCCAGCATTCTCTTTTAAAAGATATTAAAAGGGTTAATTATGTAACAATAACTGATAAAGAAGCAATTGATGCTCTTTTTGAGCTTTCAAGAACTGAAGGAATAATTCCTGCAATTGAAAGCAGTCATGCTGTTGCCTATGCAGCAAAGCTTGCTTTAAAGTTTGGTAAAGGAAAGTCTATTCTTGTTAATCTTTCCGGAAGAGGGGACAAGGATATTGATTTTGTAGTTGAGACTTACGGACAAAATTATGGAATTAAAAAAGATCAGGATTAAAAAGAAAACACAGTTTTTACTGAAATTTAAGGCTTTTTAAGATTTAAAATCAATTTTAGATTTGACATTATTTTTAAATACGATAAAAATCTTTAATAGTGTCTGATTTGTTTTATAATTAAAGACTATCAATTTAATACTAAATTGAGTTTAAATAAATTTAATAAAATACAAGGAGAACGAAGATGGATTTTTTGCCTTTTAAGCCTACTATTCTAAATGCAATTATCTGGCTTGCAATTGTTTTGATTTTTATTGGTGTTTCTAAAGGAATTGGCGGAGCCGGATTTAATTATTTTCTTGGTGGTATCCTTTTAGGATTCCCTACCTATTATGCAAATATTCTTATTGTTGAAGGTTTTAATCCCAAGCATTAATTTTACTTGTTTTCTTTTTTATTAAGCCGCACTTTTCTTTTTTGTGCGGCTTTTTTTATTTCTTGAAATTCTTATTTAAATTGTTATTTTCTAATTTGCATAAAACAAAGATTTTCTAAGAGAACAATTTAACAATAAGGTTTTTTATTTTTATGGATGAAATAAATGAAAAAATAGCTGAAGTTACTGAAGTTATAGAAAATATAAGAAAAGAAATAAAAAAACAGCTTGTAGGTCAGGAAAAACTGACAAACGGGCTTTTAACAGCTTTAATAACAAAACAGCATATTCTTCTTGAGGGAGTGCCAGGCCTTGCAAAAACAAGTTCTGTAAATTCTCTTTCAAAGACTGTAAATCTTGGTTTTAAGCGAATTCAGTTTACCCCTGATTTATTGCCTGCTGATATTGTTGGAACAGAAATTTATTTACCTAAAACAGGTGATTTTACAGTTAAAAAAGGCCCTGTTTTTAACAATATAATCCTTGCTGATGAAATAAATCGGGCTCCTTCCAAGGTTCAGTCCGCACTTTTAGAGGCAATGCAGGAAAAACAGGTTACCATAGGAGATAAAACCTATTTTCTTCCCAAGCCATTTTTAGTTCTTGCCACCCAAAATCCCATTGAACAGGAAGGAACTTATCCTTTACCTGAAGCTCAGGTTGACAGGTTCATGTTGAAATTAAAAGTTGATTATCCAAGTAAAGAGGAAGAAAAACTTATTTTAGAGAAAATGATTTTTTCAAAACATGAAAAAATAAATTCTGTTGCCCAGCCCGATGAAATTGAAAAAATGTCAGATTTGGTGTTTGAAATATACATGGATGATAAGCTTAAAGACTATATTGTGGATCTTGTTTTGGCTTCAAGAAATCCCCAGGACTATAATCTTAATATTAAAGAATATATAAGATTTGGAGCGTCACCCAGGGCTACTATGTTTCTTGCTCTTGCAGCAAAGGCAAAGGCTTTACTTGATAAAAGATCCTATGTGATTCCAGGGGATATAAAAGAGGCCTCCCATGATGTATTAAGGCATAGAATCCTTTTATCCTATGAAGCAGAAGCTGAAGATACCACTCCTGAAGAAATAATTGATGAAATTTTAAATAAAATAAGTGTTCCTTAGATTTTATGATTAAAAAAGAAGAATTAAAAAAAATAAAAAAACTTCATTTAAAAACCTCCCTTATGGTCAATGCTTCTATGAGCGGACAATACAAATCTGTATTCAGGGGTTCAGGAATGGAGTTTGAGGAAGTAAGAGAATATAAGCCAGGAGATGATGTTAGGGCAATTGACTGGAAGGTTTCTGCAAGAATGAACAAGCCTTATATAAAAATCTTCAGAGAAGAAAGAGAAGCTAATATAATCATAATGATTGATATGAGCTCTTCAGGGTTTTTTACTACAGCTTCAATGACCAAAACTGAAAAAGCAGCAGAGTTTGCAGCTGTTGCAGCATACGCAGCAATAAAAAATAACGACAGGGCAGGGCTTATTCTTTTTACAGATGAGGTTTCTGTTTATCTTCCTCCCAAAAAAGGGGTTTCCCATGTATGGAGACTTATAAGAGAAATTTATACTTTTGAAAGAAAAAAAGGCCTTAAAACAGATATTTCCAAAGCACTTGAGTTTTTTTCCAAGGTTTCAAAAGCTAAAACAATTTGTTTTCTTGTATCTGATTTTATTTCCCCTTCTTTTGAAAGTCAGCTTAAAAGGGCAAAACAAAACAATGAGATTATTGGAGTTAAAATAAGAGATAAAAAAGATTTTTCTTTTCCAGATATCGGGGTTGTTTCTTTTTTGGATCCTGAAACTAATAAAGAATTAAGTTTTGATTTAAGTTCTTTAAAATCCAGGAAAATTTTAGAAAAAAAAGGATTAGACTTTGAAACCAGCCTTGAAAAAATATTTAAAAAATCAAAATCAGATCTTATTTATCTTGATACAGATCAGTCATCAGCAGATCTTTTGATAAATTACTTTAAATACAGGCATTTAAGGATTCAAAAAACCCATGGATAATTTTGACATTATCGAGCAGATGGCAGATATAAAAGGGATTGCAAAGTTTGACAAAGGTTTTCAGCCTTTTTGGTGGATTGTTCTAGTTTTGGTTGTTCTAGCTATTGTTTTGGGGTTTGTTTTTTTTAAGAAAAAATTCAGCCAGGGAAACATAGAAAAAAATAACAGCTTAATTAAAGATGAGATTCTTAGTGAATTGGAAAAAATTAAAACCAACTCTTTTAAAGAAACAGAAGAAAAATGGACAAATCTTTTGATTGTATTTAAAAAATATCTTGGATTTAAAAATAATTTTGATTTTTTGCCTTTGTCTGAAAAAGAAATTTTGGAAAAAATTAAAGGTCAATTGGAAGAAATTGACTTTAAAAAAATAGAAGATTTTTTAAAAACCACTGAAATAATACGTTTTTCAGGGTCTAAAATTTATGACAATCAAGCTTTTGCTGGTTTTTATTCATTTATGGAAAATTTTATTATTTCAGGTATAAATAACAATGGCAAAATTCTTAAAATTGAAGATAAAGATTAAATTATGTTTCAATTTGAATCTCTTTTATATTTGTTTTTACTTTTAATTATTCCCCTTGTTTATTTTTTGGAAAAAAAAGGAAAGCCAGGCTTTTTTTTAAGAAGCCATCCATTTAAATTAAAAAGCAAGGTTTCAGGTATTTTCCATTTAAACACTTTTATAAAGTATCTTTGTCTTGTTTTTATTATTATTGCTCTTGCCAATCCCAGAACAGGAGATAAAAAAACTTTTTATGACTCAAAAGGAGTAAATATTGTTATTGCTGTAGATGTTTCAGGGAGTATGAGGGCAAGGGATATGGATAAATCAATGTCTTTATCAAGGCTTGATGTTTTAAAGGAAATTGTTTCAGACTTTGTTAAAAAAAGAGAAGGGGACAGAATTGGTCTTGTTGTTTTTGGAACCCATGCATTTACTCTTTTACCCCTTACAAGAGATTATAAATCATTAGATTTTTTTATAGATAAAATAGAAATTGGAATGGCAGGCCAAAACACAGCCATTGGAGATGCAATAGCTGTTTCTGCAAAAAGACTTAGAGATATTGAAAGCACAAACAATATAATTATTCTTGCAACCGACGGAGATAGCAACAGCGGAGAACTTCCACCCAAACCAGCTGCTGTAAAGGCAGGCGAGGAAAACATTAAGATATATACAATAGGTATAGGATCCACTGGCTATGCTCCTTTTCCAACCAAGGATTTTTTTGGAAGGGAAGTTTTAAGAAAAGCAATGGTTTCCATGGACGAAGAGCTTTTAAAAGAAATTTCTAAAATCACCGGTGGAGCTTATTTTAATGCAAAAAACCGTGAAGACCTTGAAAAAATTTATGGAAACATTGATAAGTTGGAAAAATCAACTGTAAAGGTGGAAAGTTTTGAAACAAACAATGATTATTATCTTTATTTTTTAGTTTCAGCTCTTTTTTTATTTTTATTAAGTCTTTTTTTAACCCATACAAGATTAATTGAAATACCATGAAGTTTTTATATTCTGAATATATTTGGCTATTTGTTTTTCTTCCTCTTGTGTTTCTTCTTTTTATCTTTTCAAGATTAAAAAGAAAAAAAATTATTAATAATTTTTTAAGTTACCAGGCATTAAAAAAAGTAAGCTTAAACAACCTTGAAACAACCAGATTTTTATCTGATTTTTTTTCAATTACAGCTGTTTTCTTTTTAATTATTTCAATTCTTGGTCCTATAACTGGTTATAAAAAAACCCAAATTCCCCAAAAAGGAGTTGAGATTGTATTTGCCCTTGATGTTTCAAAAAGTATGCTTTGTGAAGATATTAAACCCTCAAGAATAAAAAGAGCAAAACTTGAAATTTCAAATTTAGTAAAAAATTTAAAAGGTGACAGGGCAGGTCTTGTTGTATTTGCTGGAGACGGGTTTGTTCTTTCACCGCTTACTCTTGATTATAGAGGGTTTGATCTTTTTCTTGATAATGTTTCTCCTTATACTTTTCCTATTGGAGGAACAAATATTTATAAAGCTTTGGAAAAATCTTTTGAGCTTTTTGATGAAAAAACTGCTGACTCAAAAGTGGTTATTCTTATTTCAGATGGAGAGGAAAACACAGGTAAGTCAATATCTTCACTTAAAAAAAGAGAAGATATTGTTGTTTTTACAATTGGGATAGCTTCAGAACAAGGAGGCCCTGTTCCAATTGAAAATCTGGGTTTTTTAAAAGATGACCAAGGTAAAATTCTTATTTCTAAAAAAAATGATTTTCTTTTAAGGGATGTTGCTCAAAGATTTAATGGAAGTTATTTTGATGCTGAATCAGGATTTGATTTGAAAAACATTTATGAAAAACAAATCAGGGAAAAAATGAAGCTTAAAGAATTTGATCAAAGAGAAAATATAGAAGATTTAAGTTCTTACAGATTTTTTGGAGGTTTGGCTTTTATATTTGCGACTTTATCTTTAATTTTCAGGAAAAAGTTTAATTTAAAGTTTTTATTTTTATTTTTTATTTTTATTCTTCCTTTTGAAGTTAATTCTCAAAGTTTAAAGGAAAAAGGAGTTAAGTTTTACAATGAAGAAAATTATGAAAAAGCAAGGGAAATTTGGATAAAAGATCAAATTAATAACCCTGGGGATCTAAAGCTTTATTATAATATTGGAAATTCAGGATATAAAAATAAAGATTATGATAGTGCACAAAAAAATTATGAAAAAGTTTATCAATCAAAAGAAGCTGATGATAATTTAAGGTATAATTCTCTTTTTAACCTTGGGAATACCCATCTTTTAAAAGAAAATTATGATAAGGCAATGGAAATTTATGAAAAATATCTGGAAAAATTTCCTGATGATGAAGATGCACAAAAGAATTTAATGCTTGCTCAAATCCTTAAAAACAAAAAGAAAGAGGAGCAAAATCAAAAAGATTCTAAAGATAATAAAAGTTCTGAAAAGCAGGAAAGTTCAGAGGATAAAAATCAATCCAACAAGGAAAATCAAAAGGAAAATAGTTCTGATAATAAAGAAAACCAATCTTTTGATCAAAACAATGAAACAAACAAAGAATCTGAATCAAACAATTCAAAAGAAAATAAAAAAGATGAATTGGCTGAATCTAAAAAAGAAAGCCAGGAAACTGAGCAGACCAATATAGAAAAAGATTTTCAAGATGAGTTTTTAAGCTCCCAGGAAGAAAAAGTTGAACCCGGGGAAAACTACAATTATGAATATGATCTTTTTAACAAGGTAAAAGATAAGCCAATGGGACTTATTCCCTATTATAAAAAAAAAGAGGTTGAAAAGGACTGGTAATGAAAAAACTTTGGTTTGTTTATACAATTTTTTTTATATTTTTATTAATAAACACATCTTTTGGAGCCAATGCTCAAATAAGGGCAGATAGATCAGAAGTAAAAATAAATGAAACTTTTAATCTTATTGTAAGTGTAGAAAATGCAAAGGGAAATGTTAGTCTTCCAAAAATAGATGGAATTAAAGTTCTTTCATCGTCAACAAACTCAAGTGTAAGAATAATAAACGGAAAGCGTGAAGATAAAACAATTTATTCCTTTGTTGTTCTTCCTGTAAAAGAAGGTAAAGTTTTTATTCCTTCCATTGAAATTAAAACAAATAAAGGAATCATAAAAACAAACAGCCTTGAAATAAATGTTTCAAAAAATGAGACTGGAATTATTGGGAAAGACAGTTTTTTTGCCAAAGCTTTTATTTCAAACAGCTCTCCATATGTGAGTGAAGCCATAGAGTTTAAAATTATAGTTTATTCAGATGAAACTGTGTTGAAAATAGGTTTTGAAGAGCCTGATTTTAATAATTTTAAAGCCCAAAGACATGAGGATAAAACATATTCAAAGATTTCAGGAGGCAAAACATATACAGTCTCTGAAATTTTATACACTCTTTATCCTTTAAATTTATCCAAAGGAACTATTGAGCCTGTAAGAATTGAAGCTCAAATAGGGGAAAGAAGAGGCAGACAGAACAGCCCTTTTTTCAATGATCCTTTTTTTAGTGATCCTGGATTTTCATCTTTTCAGACTTCAAGAAAATTTATTTCAACCAATCCCATTTTCTATGAAATTAAAAATCTTCCTAAAAATAATTTAAATTCTTTTTTTACAAATATAACAGGCAAGATTACTGCCAGTTCAAAGATTGATAAAAACTCTTTAAATTTAGATGATTTTATCAATTATAAAATTACAATCAAAGGAGAGGGAAATCTTTCAGAAATTAAACTTCCTGAGATTGAAAGTAATGAAAATTTCAAGGTTTATCCGGATAATCCAAAGTTTGAGTTAAAAAAATTTTTAAAAGGAGAAAAAGGAGAAGTTGTTTTTAATTATGCTGTTGTTCCTTCAAAGCCAGGTGAATTTGAAATCCCTCAATTAAAATTTTGCTATTTTGATCCTGAAGCGGAAAACTGGGTTGAACTTGAACTTGAGAAAAAAAGCTTTTCTGTTATAGGAGAAAAAAATGAAGCTTTTGAGATTGACGAAAGTAAAAGCCTTGAAAAAAAAGAAGAAAAAAAGATAAGAAAACCAGTTTTAAAAAATGATATTATTTATTTAAAGGAAGACCAGGGGAGTTTTTTTTCTTCAGTTCCAGACTATTTCTTGTTTTTAAAGCTTTATTTTTCCTTTGGTTTTGTTTTTTTTATGTTTTTTGTTGTTAAAAAAATAAATCCAGGTAGTTTTGTAAAAAAAAGTAAAAAGTTTTATTTAAAAGAACTTAAAAAACTTCAAAGGAAAAAATCTGAAAATAAAAATCTTTATAAACTAAGAGTTGTTTTAAATTCTTTTTTTGTAAAAACCTATGGCGAACCTATGGAAATCTTTTGTTCAAAAACAGATGACACCGAGCTTAAAGAATATTTATCTGAGCTTGAATTTGCAGAGTTTTCCGGAGAAAATACAAAGTTTGATTTGGAGGATTTGGTTTTAAAAGGAAAAAAAATTATAAAAAGGTTTTAAAAAATGTTTAAAAGAATTTTTTGTTCATTTATTTTAATTGTTGTTTTTTTTAACCCTTTAAATTGCTGTGCAAGTTTTGGCAATGCCCTTGAATTATACAACAATGGCCAATATGAAGATTCTTTAAATCTTTTTCAAAATCAAATTGAAAGCTCTGGATTAACAGGTGAGCTTGCATTTAATCTTGGTAATTGTTTTTATAAACTGGAAAAATATGGTCATTCTTATTTATGGTATAAAAAAGCTCAAAAATATCTTTTTTTTGACCCAGATCTTAAATTTAATATGGACGCTTGCCTAGAAAAGCTTTCCATTAATGATCAGGAGCAAAATTTTCTAACTGATAAAATTTTCTTTCTAAGACAATATTTACCTGAAAATTTTATAAATATCCTCTCTGTTATTGTTTTTGGAGTTTTTCTTTTTTTAATTTTATTTAGAAAAAAATTCATTGGTTTAAAAATAGTTTCAGGTTTTTTAAGTTTTTATCTTATTTTAACCTGTATAAATTATTATCTTGAGTGTAATGTTTATAAGAAAGCTGTGGTAGTAAAAAAATCAATAGTATATTCAGCTCACTCTGAAAAAGCATCTATACTTTTTTCTCTTCCCCAAGGCTCCATTGTAAAAATTGATAGATGCACAAATGGATTTTGTAAGATTTTAACTCCAAAAGGTCTGCCCGGTTGGGTAATTGATTCAAGTATTGGTATAATTTAACTTTGGCTAAAGAAAATTAATTTTTATGGCAAAATGCAGTTTATGCGGTAAGGAAAAAAATCTTTCAGATTCATGTGTTAAACATTATTTAAGAATCAATGATTTGTTTTATCAAGCAATTGTTTATGAGCCTAGAAATAAAACTTTATATGAGATTCATAATAATATAAAAAAAAGATGTCCTTATTGCGGAGTAGTTGAAGGTGGATATCATCATATTGGTTGTGCTTTGGAAGTTTGTCCCAAGTGTTTTAAATTTTGGCTTTCATGTAATTGTTTTGGAATAAAGACTTTAAAAAATAAAAAAGAATCTAAAGTTGTTTTTTTAAGTAATTTCAGAAATAATTAGAGTAAAGACCGGCTTGGTAATTTACTAAAGAATTAGTTTTGCTTAATACCCAGGTGAGTTTTTATTTAAAATAGATTGGCTCATTTAAATCTTTGGTTTTAAGCTGATTTTAAAGTTGGGAAAATTGCATTGTTTTGAAGTAAAATAAAACGGGGTAAAAAGAATGATGTATTTTATATTTGGGGCGTTAATTATATCCGGGATTGTTTATTTTTCTTGTTTTTCAAAAAAGAGAAAATCAGAAAATGAAATCAAAGCTTCATACGAGTGCAGCTCTTGTGATGAAAAAAACTGCGATTGTGAAAAAATCCATGAAAAAGATTAAAACTTTATTCTTGTTTATTCTTGTTTTGTGTTTTGCGTCTTGTTCAGGCTCTGAAAAAAGAGAAGATCCCTTTGAGCTTCAAATCCTTGGGAATTGGAATTGCAACTATAGACGAAGCTTTATTATTATGAGTTTGAAAGCCAATGGAAACTGGGAGTCTCAGGTAAGGCAGCATGGTCATTTTTCAGAGGTTGTTCAGAAAAAAGGCTCACAAAAGGGAAAGTGGAAATTATCAGATAAAAACAAATATTTTGAAATAATTGTTGAGTCAGGAGATGAAATTGAAACAGGGTGGAAGCCGGGAAATAGCTATGAATATTTAATTACATTAGTTTCAGATGAAAAGTTTATTCTTACAAAAGAAGATTCCGGAGCTGAAATGGAATGGATTAAGCCAAGACCTAAAAAATCTGGTTCAGCAGGTGTTGATTCAGACCTTATTTATGAACAGGAGGTTGAAATGGAGCCTCTTATTATAAATCTTAAAAAAAGGACTCCCTATTCCAAGGAAAGATTTATTTGTGTGAGTCTGAGTTTTATAAAAAACCTTAATACACCTGTTAAAACCAATGAACCAGCCCCAGTTTTTCCCCTGCATCCTTCTTTTCGAGAAGAGTTGCTTTTTTATTTTTCTTCACTTGAATATAACGAAATAAATAAGTTTACAAAAGTCAGGGAGCATTTGAAAAAAATAGAAAAAATTGCAAAGCCTTATTTTAAGGGGGAACTCAAGGAAATTAAGCTTAACAACATAATAGTTGCTGGAACCAGGGGAAGTCTTGAAGAATTTCTTATCCAGTATCCCCAACAAATGGCAAGATTTGGTATGGTACCGCCACAGACCTCTAATTAAAGTTAAACAAAATTTGAAAATATGCATAATTTAAAAATGTCAGAAAAATCACCTTCAAACTTATGGACCAAAAAAGCAATGGCTTTTTTAATCAGAACAGAGCACCAGCTATGGGGAAAGCATAGCGAAGATGTTCTTGCCAAGCTTTTTACTTTGGGTTTTACAAACAAATTTTTACAGGAAAAAATGTTTGGCTGGAATAAAAAACTGACTAAAAGGTCCCTTGAAAGCTGGGGAATAGAAAAAACAAATTCTGATAGCCTTGTTTTTGATAAAGGCATAGTCATTCCCTATATAAAAAATAAAAAACTTACTAAGCTTTTTATTTCAGGCTTTGATGGTAATAAAATTGGTAAAACAATTAAGCTTCCCGGGAGTTCTGAAGTTCCAGTGTTTTGGCAAACTAATTCAAAAGATCTTCTTATTTCAGGGGATATGCTTTTAAGTAGTTATTTAAATCAGGAATATGGGGAAAAGTTTGATATTATTAATCTTTGTGAAGATGAAATTGAAAATTTAAAATCACTTGAAAAAAAAATAGATTTATACAGAAAAATCTTTATTTTTAAATTAAATCCCCAAAAGGTCAAAGCTTTTTTATCTTGTGAGCAAATTGTTTTTATAGAAGATAATCCCTTTGATAAAAATTTTAACCTTGATTTTGTTTAGCTCCCATCAGGAAAAGATTAAAATTAATAATTTGGGGTTAATCTGAGGTTAATTTTTAACTTTTTCATCTCTTATCTGAATATAGGCATTTTTAGCTGCTGTATAAGGATCCAGGGCTGAGTCTTTAAGGGTTTTGTATAGCTCCATTGAATTTGGAAGAGAGTTTAGGGCTTCAGTGCCGTCTCTTATAAGTTTTTCTTTTGAGTTAAAATCCCTGGCGTAATAAACTGGATTTATGTAAAATTCACCGGTCATTCCAATTGTATCTCTTAGGGTAGAGGGCCCAATAAATGGAAGAACAAGATAGGGTCCATTGCCTATCCCCCATTTTCCAAGGGTTTGCCCAAGGTCTTCTTCTGAAGGGTTTAAACCTTCAATTGAACTGGCGGAATCTATAAACCCAAGAAAACCAAGAAAAGTATTAACAAAAAACTTTCCTGTTTCTTTTCCGGCATTTTTTATTTTACCCTGAAGAAGGCTGTTAACAACTCTTAAAGGTGAATGAAGGTTTGAAAAAAAATTTCTTATACCTGTTCTGGCAAACCTGGGAGTTACTTTTTCATAGCCTTTCCCAATGGGAGTAAAAACATAAATATAAGTTTTGTCATTAAAATTAAATATAGCCCTGTTAACTGGTTCGATAGGGTCATAATCTTTTTTTACAAGAGTTGGTGACTGGCTGCTTTTTACAAAACTATCTTCAAAAAGATCATCATCAAGGAGTTCTTCATCTGAAAAACCAGGACTAAAGTCATTGTAATCTGATTCAATTTCTTCAAAAAAAGAGTCTTCAATATCCATGGAAGCATCCATGATTTGTTCTCCAAATGAAGAAGAAGAAAAGATAAAAAAAGAAAAAAGTAAAAGAAAATAAAAAAAACTTTTCATATCAGCTGGCCTATTTTTTTCTTTCTTCTCTTAGCTGGTTTATTTTAGAATCAAGAGCCTCTATAAGTTCTTTTGGAGACTTTTTAAACAAAAACTCATCAAACTGGCTTCTATAGTTTTTTATCATGCTCATTCCTTCAATTCTTACATCGTAGATAAGCCAGCCGTTATTATCAAGCATTCTATAGATTATTGGGACATCGTTATCTGCAAGTGCAACATGAACCATTACTTCAGCTTTTTTATCAGATATTTTTTCATCAATATATTTGACTTCCTGATTTTTAAAGTTTTCTTGAACTTTATCTATATATGTGTTTGCAAGAAGTTTTGCAAAAACATCCTGGAATTCTTTTTTTTCTTCCAAAGAAAAAGAACTCCAATACTTACCCACAGAAAGTCTGGATATGATTGTAAATTCAAAAGAGTTTTTTACCACTTCCCAAATTTCACCCCATTGTTCTTCTCTTAATTCTGGTGTAAGGGTCTGATATTTGTCTGCCTTGAGAATTGAGATAATATTTTCAGTCGGCTGTTTAATAGATTCCATGGGTGTGAGGGCATAAGAATTGAAACCCATTATTAAAAAAATTGTTAAAGTAAAAAATATTTTTTTCATCATTTAAAAACCTCCTAATTCTGGTCCCTTGTTTTCAACTGAACCAAAAACATACTTGCTTATTAACTCTTCAAAATCCACTGGTGATTCAGTTTCTGTTATCATTTGACCTGGTTCAAGAAACTTAGGATCTCCCCCTGGAGAAAGCTGAATATATTTATCTCCAATAAGGCCTGAAGTTTTTATTGATGCAATTACATCAGCAGAAAGATTTACTGACTTGTCAATTTTCAATTCAGTAACAGCTGTGTAAGTTTTTGTATCAAGGATTATTTTTTCTACTGTTCCAACCTGAACTCCTGCTATTTCAACATTTGCTCCGGATTTGAGTCCAGCAACTGTTCGAAAATTTGCGTTGAGTTTATAATAGTTTGTTCCAAGAAGCTCCATTTTTCCAAGTTTTATAGTAAGGTATGCTGTGCAGATAAGACCGAACACAACAAAAAGACCTACTCCGGTTTCAAGGGTTATTTTTTTCATTTATCCTCCGAATTTAAACACTTTAATATGCTATGCCTTCAATAAATTTTTTCACATGGGGGTTGTTTGTGTTTTTTATTTCGTCTTTTGTTCCTGTAAAAACAATTTTTCCTTCATCAAGCATCATTATAGTATCTGAGATTTGGAATACCCCGGGTATTTCATGACTTACAATAACTGCTGTAAAATTGAATTTTGCCTGATAATCTGAAATCATTTTGTGAACATAATTTTTTCTTATGGGATCAAGACCAGTTGTAGGCTCGTCAAAAAGAACTATTTCAGGCTCATTTATCAGTGCTCGCGCAAGAGCGACTCTTTTTTGCATTCCTCCTGAAAGTTCTGAAGGATATTTATTTTCCGAACCTGAAAGCTCCATTTGGGCTATTCTTTTTGTTACCAGATCTTTGATTTTCTCTTTTTTTTCATTGTTTTCATAAAGTTGAAGAGCAATATTTTCAAAAACAGTCATTGAGTCAAAAAGAGCATTTCCCTGGAACATATAACTTATTTTTTCCCTGAAACTTTTAATTTCAGGCCTTGTCATTTTGTTTAAAAGCTTTCCTTCAAAAAAAATCTGACCCTTGTCAGGTTTAAGAAGGCCGATAAAATGTTTGAGTAAAACACTTTTACCTCCCCCGCTTTTACCTATAATGGTGGTAATTTTACCTTTTTCAACTTTAAGATTAATTCCTTTTAAAACCTGAAGATCCCCAAAGCCTTTGTAAATATCAACAAGTTCTACAGGCGGTTTTAGTTTATTGTTCATAATTATCCATTAAAATAAAAAGAAGTTATTACATAGTCAAAAATAAGAATCCATACACAGGATAAAACAACAGCAGAAGTTGTTGAATATCCCACGCTTTTTGAACCTGAAACATTTTTTTGCTGGTGAGTGTAAAAACCTTTGTAGCAGCAGATTGTAATTACCACCAGACCAAAAACAAAAGCTTTAATAAACCCGCCTTTTATATCGTTCATTGTAATACTTGATTCAACCCTGGCAAAATAAATCCCTGCATTAAGGTTTAAAAGAAGAGAACCTGTTATATAGCCCCCAATTATTCCTATGAAATCAAAAATAGCAGTAAGAAGGGGAAAGCTGATTACTGCAGCCCAGATTCTTGGACTGAAGATAAATCTTAAAGGATTGATGTTCATTGTTTCAAGTGCATCGATTTGTTCTGAAATTCTCATAATTCCAATTTCGGCTGTCATTGCAGAACCAGCACGGGCAACAATCATTATTGCAGTAAGAACAGGACCTAGTTCCCTTACTATTGTAAGTGCAACTGCAGTTCCAAGGTAACCTTCAGAACCGAAATTAATCAAGGTGTAATATCCTTGAAGCCCAAGAACCATTCCAGTAAAAAGCCCGGTAAGACAAACTATTAAAACTGACTTCAGACCAATGAAATAAATCTGATTTAAAAGTTTGTTGAACTGAATGGGCCACTTGAAAAAAAGAAAAAGCCCTTTTATAAAAAAAATAAATATTTTTCCAAGACGGTTAATTGTGAAAAGAGTTTTTTCTCCCAATATTCTTGAAAGATTCAAAGCAAAATCCATAATCATCCTTTGGATTAGATTATTAATTAAAAAAAAAGCCGGACAGACATTAGAAATAAAAAAAGGATATAGCTTCAGTCAAAAAAACAAACTATAAGTACTGATGATTTTGTACTTTATGAAAAAGTTTAAATCAAGGTAAAAGATAAAAGGGGGGTAAAGGCGGTTTAAAGCATTTAATTAAGGCTGTCTTAAAAGGTCTTAGACTCAGAATAAAATTTGGCTGGTTCAATCAAGAAAGCTCAGTTTAAATTAATGGATAAAACTAATATTTATTTAAAGTATAAGTTTGTATTGTTTTTTTATATGATATCATTTCCTTGTATTTATTAAATAAAATTAAAATTATTCTCTTTGTCAGGGCTTAAAAACAATAAAGATTAAAGTATTGGTGGGAATTAACCGAAAAATTAAAAAAATTCATTAAGGAGAATTTAGGTATGAAAAAAATATTTTTTATTTTTATCAGTATATTTTTTTTAGGCTGTGCCACAGATCACCATGTGCTTAAAGAATACCAGTTTGTAAGAATGCATGATAATCTTATTGCCGGCATTGAGCCCGAGGAAGCTGTCACTAAAATACTTATTACTGAAATCGGCAAAGGAGTTGCCCCTCAAAATGGAACTCCAATGGAACAAAAATATATGGCAGAAAGAGCAGCTGTTCTCGATGGATACAGAAGGCTTTCAGAAAGACTTGCCGGGCTTATTATCCAGGCAAATTCAGAAGCAGGAAACGGAAGTCTTGATAAAGATCAAATAGTTGTAGTTGCAAAATCATATATGCGCGGGGCAAATGTTGAAGAGGTAACTTATCAGGAAGGCCTGGCAACAGCGGAAATCAAACTCTATATCAAGCCAAGAAAAGAAGTTTATTATAATTCACTTTTTTCAGGAAGAAAGTAATAAGTTGAAGGTTTGCTTTTTTAATATTCAAGCCTATGCTAGATATTAAAATCAGGTTTTTTATCATTTTTCCTTTGGATAAATTTTTAAGAGGAAAGTCTTTTTGAGTTTTATCAAAAACTATTCTGTTTTTTTAATATTTAATCTTGGTCTTTAACCGGGTTTTTTCCAAGTTCATACATATAGTTTCCATACCATTCTATCTGCCTTAAAACACCTCTTAAGATATTCACATCTTTTGCCCTCATATCCTGCCTTGAAAAAAAAGTTCTGAAATTATCCAGCCAATGGTCTGGGTTTTCCGGATGAATAAAGTCTATTTTCATTAAAATATCTTTCAGATGTTCATACATTGAATCAAGTTCAAACCTGTTGGCAAGTGTAGGTATATGGAAGTCCTCAGGCTGTTTTTTCAAAGCTTTTGAAATTTCATAGGTAACTATCATCACAGCCTGGGAAAGGTTTAATGATGAAAATTCTTCGGTATCTATGGTGAGAAGTCTATGGCATTTTTTTAGTTCAAGGTTTTCAAGCCCTTTGTTTTCAGGCCCAAAAAGGATTGCAATTTTGTTGTTGGAAATAAGGTTTTTAATATTTTGAGCCATTTGATAAGGGGTTGACATGGAAAGGTTTCTTTGTCTTCCAAGTCTTGCTGTTGTTCCAATACAAAAATTAAAATCTTTTAACACAAGATCAAGGTTGTCTGTGAAAACAGCATTTTCAAGAATATCCTGGGCAGCGTGGGTTGATAATTTTTTTGCTTTTTCTTTTTCATAGTCAAGAGGGTTTACAACTATAAGTTTTGTAAATCCCATGTTTTTCATTGCCCTTGCACTGGAGCCTATATTGGCTGAGTATTTTGGTCTCACAAGTACAATAGAGACATTGTCAAATAAGTTTTTGTCCTTCATTTAAAATATTCCAAGCTCTTCTTGGGTTGAGAAAAAAAATGAAATTTCCTTTTTCGCATTTTCAGGAGAATCTGAGCCATGCACAGCATTTTTTTCCATTGCTGAACCAAAATTTTTACGGATGGTCCCTTTTTTGGCCTTTGTAAAATCTGTTTCACCCATAAGTTCTCTGTACTTTTGAATCACATTTTCTCCTTCAAGGATCATTGGAACCACAGGTCCTGAGGTCATAAATTCAACTAGCTGACTGAAAAAAGGTTTTTCTTTATGAACTGAATAAAACTCTTCTGCTGATTTTTTTGTAAGCCTTGTCATTTTAATTGCTTTTATTTTTATGCTCTCATCTTCGATCATAGAAATTATTTTTCCAATTGCATTTTTTTCAACTGCGTCAGGCTTTATCATTCCTAAAGTTTTTTCAGCCATTTTATTCTCCCTGGTTAATTTTAGAATTTATTGATTTAAAATATAAAAGAATCTAAATCAATCTTAATTTTCTATCTTTATTGATTTTAGGAAACCTGGTTTAAGATTATTCTAATCTTTTAAGCCTTTTTATAATGGGTTGCTTTATTTTTTTAAATTAAAATGCTAAAAGTTCTCTTGCTTAAATTTTTGCAAAAGTGCTTTTAATACATTTATATAGAGTGGAGGTCTTTTTTAATGAAAGTTTTGAAAAAAAACTCTGGATTTACCCTTATTGAAGTAATGGTTGTTGTTATTATCCTTGGGATTTTAGCCACTTTTGTAGTTCCAAAGCTTGTGGGAAGAACAGATGACGCCAAAATTGTAAAGGCAAAAGTTGATATCCAGGGTCTTGAAACAGCCTTGAAATTATATAAGCTTGATAATGGAAGGTATCCAACTACAGAGCAGGGGCTTAATGCTCTTGTAGCAAGGCCTGAATCCGGGGATTTGAGAAATTGGCGTGAAGGAGGATATCTCGATAAAAGAACTATTCCAAAAGATCCATGGGGAAATGACTATATTTATCTTTCTCCAGGACTTAATGGAGACTATGACCTTATTTCCTATGGAGCAGACGGGATGCCCGGCGGTGAAAAAGAAAATAAAGATATAAATTCATGGGAAATAGATTGATTGATGGAAAGTCGGGAAAATGGATTCACATTAATGGAAATCATCCTTGTTATGGTGATAATTTCTCTGATGTTTGGATTTGCAGTCCCAAGACTTGATAGTTTTTTATCCGAGGATAGATCAAAAAAGGGTATTAGGGCTTTTGACGGATTTATTCGGGAATTGAAAATTTCAGCATTAAAAAAGTCAAGAGATCTTACTTTGGTTATAGATCCCGGCTCAGACAATTTCTGGATTGAAACTGGAAAAGATTTAGAACCTGACAAAAAAAACCTTGGCACAAATTTTGACATAGCAGGAGTTCAAACCCATAAATCAAGTTACTCAACAACAAAAAAAGCTTATATTAACTTTTATTCCAAAGGATATAATGATCCTTTTATTCTTATACTGAGAAATAAAAAAGATAATAAAGTTTTTTCCATTGTTGTTCACCCTTTTTTGAATTCACCTCAAATACATAATAAACTTCATTTTTTTGAGAATGGTTTTAAATGATTTTAAAAAAGAGTATAAACGGGTTTACTTTTCTTGAAGTAATGGTTGCCTTAGCTGTTCTTGCACTTATTCTCACCGCTGTTTTTAGACTTTATGCCCAATCAATCTTAATGATTACAAGCTCTGATTTTGATATGAAAGCTCCTTTTCTTGCCCAGAAAATTGTTACTGAATTTAAAACTGATTCAAAAATAAATATGGGAGAAAATGGAAGGTTTGAAGATGAACTAAAAGACTTTACCTGGAATATTAAAAAAGAAGAGTTGTTTCTTTCTGGATATACTGATCTTCTTCCTGAGGAGATTGAAAATATAAAAATTAATAAAATTATTGTTACAATTTCCAAAAACTCCAAAGAATTTCAAACTTTTTTTTATGAAAAAGCCGATGATTAAAATTAATGAAAAAGGGTTTACCTTAATAGAAGTTGTACTTGCAGTTCTTATACTAGGTGTTGTGTTTTCCACCCTTTTTTTTTCCTACTCAGCACTTTTTCAGGCAAGGGAAAAAATTGAAAGAAAAACCTCAATTTTATCCCAGGCAGAAACAGCTCTTACAAGAATTGTTGAAGATTTAAATAATTTTTATTGCGAACTTCCTCCCTTGTATAAAAAAAGTGAAGATCATGGGTTTAGATCAAAATATTTTTTTTGGGCAGAAAATGAATTCAGACAAAATTCTTCAACTAAATTAAGATTTACTTCATATTCACATCTTGGGTTTGGAAACAATTATTTAAAATCTCCATCTGAAATTTTTTATTATTTAAAAGAGAATGTTTTATATAGAGGTGATTTTTATTATCCTTACCCTGAAACAGATTTAGAAAAAGAAAGCCTTTCTTTTCCCATTTGTGAAAATGTAGAAAAATTTAATCTTGTATTTTACGATGAGGATAAAAACGAATTTGAATTCTGGGATTCAGATTCTTCTGAATTCAAATATTCAACTCCTTATTTTTTAAAACTTGAAATTGTACTTTTTATAGATGATGAAAAGGAAAAATTTGAAACAAAAATCAAGCTTCCTGTTTTTAGAAAAAAAGAAGAATAGATTTTTTTCCAATCAAAAGGGAATAGCCCTTATAGTTACTTTGATAATGGTTACTCTCCTTGCAGGTTGGGCTCTTTCCCTTAATTTGAAAGTAAGGGATCTTTTGTTTGAAGCCATTATACTTAAAAAAAGAACTGTTCTTCATGACAGGGCAAAAGCAGGAATAGATATAGCAAAACTTATGCTTATAAAAGATAAAACAAGTTCTGAAACCGATACAATCCAGGAGTTTTGGGCTGATAAAGAGCAGGTGAGTTTTTATCTTAGAATTTTAGGTTTTTCACCCAATGAACTTGAAATTAATATTATAGATCTTTTATCAAAAATTCAGATCAATGCTCTTTTAGAATTTCCCAATCAAAAAAATCAGGCTCAGATAAAATTGTGGGAAAGATTCCTTGAGGCAATAAGACTGGAGGATCCTGAACTGTTAAATAATCCTTATGATATAATTAATCCTTTGCTTGACTGGCTTGATCATGATGATGACGATTCAATAACAGGACTTTCAGGTGCTGAATCAGGGTATTATCTATCTGAAAACAGGATTCCTCCAAGAAACGGACCCTTGAAAAGTATTGAGGAATTATCCCTGGTAAAGGGAATGAATGAAAAATTGTGGAACAAAGTTTACAATTCTGGTATTGCAGAAAAGTATCTTACTGTAGAAGGAGAAGTTGAAAGAAGCGGAAGCTCATATCAATACAAAGGAAAAATCAATATAAACACTGCTCCTAAAATGGTTATCACAGCTCTTATCACTGATAATTCCCTTTTACACATGGCAGATGAAATATTTTCTTTTAGGGAGGAAAAATCAGATGGTAAATTTGTCAACAGTCTTGATGAGGGCTGGTATAAGAAGTGTCCAGGGTGTGAAGATCTTCCCCTTGCCGAAGAATTTATCACCACCTCTTCTGATTTGTTTGAAGTTGAAGCTGTTGCAAGAGACAATGACTTGTCAGTAAAAGTTAAAGCTGTATTAAGAAGGTATACTGATAAAAATGGCAAATGGGATGTTAAAACTGAAAAATGGATAATTGAATAAACTTAAAAAATGACTAAAATTTTTTCGGCACCCCAACCAGATAAAGACGGAAATCCAATTGTTTTTTCAGTAAAACAATCAGGAAAAAGAGTTTTATATAAAAAGCTCTCTGATATTTACACTAAAGAAAACAATAGCAAACTGCCTTTGTTTTTTTGTTTTGATTCTGAGAATCTTTTTTTTAAAAACCATGATTTTCCGTTTAATAACAAAAAAAGCATTGAAAAAATAATTGATTTTGAACTTGAACCTTATTTTCCTTTAAAAAATGATTTTTTAGAATTTGAGTTTTCTATTTTAAAAAACAAATCTAAAAAGAATTCATCAAAAGCGTTTTGCCTAGGACTTTCCAATTCATACATGGAAGATAAAAAAGCTTTTTTAAGTGAAAAAAATATTGAAGTTTCAGGTTTTGTTCCCTTTCCATATTTTTGTGCCAATGCGTTTTTAAGTCTTGGAATGGTAAATTCAGACAGTATTTTAATTGTGCCCCAAAATGATAATTCTGGAGTATTGTTTGCAGTTTCTGAAAAAGAGATTTTAAGTGCAAAAAAGATTTCCAATTTTTCTAGTTCAATTAAAATTGCTTCTGATTTAAGCCTTCTTTCTAATTTTACTTCCTTATCTGTAAAGGAAAATTTTGACCCACTTAAAATAATTTTTTTAAATGATTTTGAAACAGATGAAAAAACAAAATCAGAATTAAGCTTAAAGTTTTCTGATAAAATTGTTTTTTTTAATAAAAAAGATCTTAAAAATCACCTGGATTTTTCTGCTGATAATGAAGTTGGACTTTTAGCTCTTCTTTGCGGGTATGAAATTTTAAAAGAAAATCCTTTGATTTTCAGAAAAACAAAGCCTGGATTTAACAAGTTTTTTGGAGAATATAAAAAAGAAATTTTTATTTCAGGGGCTTTTTTGATTCTTGGTTTATGTTTTTTTGGTTCCAGTTTATATTTTAAATTTAATGAACTAGAAAAAGAGTACTCAGCTGCTTTTATTAACCTTGAAACTGCTGTGAATCAAAACTTTCCCGGTATAAAAACCATTACTCCTTCAGTAGTTGATCAGGCAAAAATAGAAATTATAAAGGCAAGGGAAAGTCAAAAAGAAAGCGGCCATGTTTCTGAAATTAAAAAAATTGTTTTACTAAGGGCAATAATGGATCAGATTCCTCCTGATTTGGTTGAGCTTGAAAACTTGACCGTTCTTCCTTTTTCAATAAGCATTTCAGGAACTGCATCAGGCTATGATCTTATTGACTCTTTAAAAAACAATATTTCCAGTAATAAATTAATAAAAAATGTTGAAATAGCCATGGCAAATACTGATAACTTAGGAAAAGTAAGGTTTAGGCTGGAGATTAAAGTTAATGAATAAATTTAAAGAATTTTATTCTGGTCTTGAAGAAAGAGAAAAAAGAATTTTAATTGGAGGCTTATCTTTCCTTTTAATTTTTGTGGTTATAAATTTTTTTATTTTACCTGTGATTAATTATAAAAAAGATTTGAAAAACAAGATAAATTCCTGTGTTTATCAGACTAATCAAATAAAACTTCTTGGAAAAGAATATAAAAGTTTGGTTAAAACCTCATCATTTGGACAGGTCAGCCAGGGTTCTGATTTAGCCCTTTTTTCATTTATGGATTCAATTGCAGGAAAAGCAGGAATTAAAAATAATGTTGATTATATGAAACCTTCAACTGAAAAAACCGGGGGACTTACCATAGAAAAAGTTGAAATCAAGGTTTCTGGAATTGATATGAAAAGTCTTATTGGGTTTATTCATTTGGTTGAATCCTCTTCAGATGCTGTTGTGATTAAGGGTTTGAGGATTTCTAGAAGTGATAAAGGAGGAGCCATAATATCAACCCTTCAGGCGGAAATAGTGAAAAGCAATGCTTAAAAAGTTTTTTTATGTTTTTTTGATTTTCTTTTATATTTGTTTTCTTTTGATTGTTTTTGCCCACCTTTTGTTTCCTGGGGAAAAAGGAGCCTTGTTTTTATCGGAAAAACTAAAAAAACATTATAAAGTCGATTTTAGAGCAGAAATTGTAAAACCTGAATTTCCTTTTAAACTGGAAATTAAAAATCTTGAATTATCATCTGGGCAGATAAAAAACTTAAAAATTGATCAAGTTAAAATTTCTCCCTCAATTCTTAATCTTTTGATTGGAAAGTTGAAATTAAAAATAAATGCTCAGGTTTTTGGAGGAAGAATAGACTCTGAAATTAAGTTAAGTCTTTTTAAAATAAAAGAAGATTTTAGTTTTGATTCTGTTTTTGAAAATATTAGTTTAAAAGAAACCCAGCCTCTTTTGGGAAACGATTTTGCCATCTTGGGACAGGCCAATGGAAGAGTTAAGCTTGATTATTCAGATAAAAAAGGGAACTTAAGCTCTATTATAAATCTTCAAAACTTTGATCTTGTTTCAAAACTTCTTCTTGTTCCTGTTTCAGTTTTTGAAATTAACCGTGCTGAAATTAAAGGAAAAATTGAAGATAAGGATCTTTTGCTTGAGGATTCAATTTTAAGGTCCAAGGTTGGTTTTTCCAGTTTTACAGGAAGGCTGAGCAGGATTGACAAAATCCAAAGGTCAAGGGCAGATATTGATGGAAAATTTGTTCCTGATCCTGAATATATTTTAAAAAATAAAGATAATCCTTCAATGGCATTGATACTTCCAATTGTGAAAAACAAAAAAAATATTGAATTTACAATCAAGGGAAATTTATTAAATCCAATGGTAAGGTTTAAATGAAATCAATAAAAACAATTTTTATTTCTCTAAATTTAATTATGACTGCCTTGATTTGTTTTTCAGGTGTAGATCTTTTTTATCACTTTGTTTTTTCCGATCTTTTACCAAAAACTGGATCTGAAGTAAAAGTTACAGAACAAGTCGGGAAAAATAAAAACAATGAAACTCAATCATCAATTGAGCCTCTTGAGGCTTATTCCTCAATTTATGACAAAAATCTTTTTGGAACCCTTGTTTCCAAAGTAATTTCTAAGCCTGAAATAGATATTGCAGGGCTTGATAAAACTTCCCTTAAATTAAAACTTATGGGTACTGTTGTAGGTTTTCAAAATAATTACGCAGTGATTTTATCCAATAATAAGCAAGAGCTTTATACTGAACTTGATAAAATTCAAGATGCTGAAATTAAAAGAATTTTCCGTCAAAAGGTTGTTTTAACAAGAAATGGGAAAGATGAGATTTTAGTAATAGATCCTGAAGAAGGACAAAAAAGTGAATATTTTGCCAGTATAGACAGCTCCATAAGTTCAAGCGGAGAAGATAAATATCAAATTTCAAGGGAATTTGTTAACAAGTCTTTGGATAACTTGAATTCCCTGATGAGGCAGGCAAGGGCAAGACCTCATTTTGAAAACGGAAATCCCAGTGGAATTGCCATTGACAGTATCAAAGATTTTTCTCTTTTCAAAAAAATGGGCCTTGAAAATGGTGATATAATAGTTGGAGCAAACGGCAATGAAATTAAAACAGTTAGTGATGCCATAGGTCTTTACAATGGACTTAAAAGTTCAGATTCAATTTCATTGCAGATAAAAAGAAAAGGTCAGGGAAAAACAATAGAATATAATATTGAATAAAAACTCTTGTTGCTGGATTGAATGATTTTCGGGTTTAAATCTGAATTGTTCAATTTGGGTATAAATTTAATTTAAAAGGCAGATTCAATGAGCTTAAAAGGTTTAAGAAAATTTATTTTTGTTTTTATTGCTGTTCCAATGATTTTTTGTTTTGGGGCAAAGTCTTTTGCACAAAACAAGGTCTCCATAGATTTTGACAATGTTGATATCAACGTTTTTATAAAATTTATAAGCGAAGTTACAAATAAAAACTTTATAATAGATAATAGGGTAAAAGGAAATGTAACTGTTGTTTCACCTGGTAAAATTTCTCCTGAAGAGGCCTATAGGGTGTTTGAATCTGTTCTTGATGTAAATGGTTTTGCAGCAGTTCCAGCAGGTGATGTTGTTAAAATTGTTTCTACTTTTGAGGCAAGAACAAAAAATATGGAAACAATAAAAGGACGGGATACTAGCTTTGAAGGTGATACAATGGTCACCCAAGTAATCCCCCTTGATTATGCGGATCCAAGAAGTATTCAAAGACTTATTGCGCCTCTTGTTTCAAAAAGAAGTGCTGTAATGTCCTATGAGGAAAGTTCAATGATTTTAATCACTGATTATCAATCCAATGTTTCCAGGCTGATTAAAATTATTGAAGCAGTTGATATAAGGGACACAGGACGTGAAATTTCAATTATCCCCCTTGAATATGCAGATGCTTCTGAGCTTTCAAAAACCTTGAAATTAATTTTTCCTGCCACCCAAAAGTCCGACGAAAAAATAACCATAAATAAAGTTAATTTTATTCCAGATGAAAGAACAAACTCCATAATTGCAGTGGCAGGAAAAGTAGATCTTGAAAGAATAAAACAACTTGTGGCTCATCTTGACTTGGAAAAACCCAAAGGGGATGAAAAATTTTATGTTTACTATCTTGAGCATTCTGATTCTGAGTCTCTTGCCGAGGTATTGCAAAGTATTGCTTCGGGGACTTCAAGAACTGGTTCGTCAAGTGAGTCTTCCAAAAAATCTGCTCCTGTTGTTTCAGGAGATGTGGCAATTACAGCTGATAAAGACACAAATACCCTTATAATTAAAGCAAGCAGAAACGATTATGAAGTAATTGAAAGACTTATAGAAAAACTTGATATAAATCGTCCCATGGTTTATCTGGAGTGTCTTATAGTTGAAATGAATATGAGTAATGACTTTGGACTTGGTTCTGAATGGGCTCTTGGATATGAAAAAGATATAAAAAGCTCAAAAGGAGTTTATGGAGGAGGTTTTTCAGGAAGTACAGCCCTTCCATATTCAACCTTAGGGGGGCTTGCAAAAACTGGAAATCTGCCCAGCGGATTTTCAATGGGTGTAATCACAGAAGCTATTGAAATAGGTGGGGTTTCATTTCCAAACCTTGGAGCTGTGATCTCAGCCTATAAAAATGATAAAAATATGAATATTCTTTCAACTCCCCAGATAATGACCCTTGATAATCAAACAGCTAAAATTTCAGTGGGTAAAAACATTCCCTATCTTATAAAAGCCACCACAGGTACTGATAATGCATATAGTAACTATGAATATAAAGATGTAGGAGTCTTACTTGAAATAACCCCTCAAATTAATCAGGATGGACTTGTTAAGCTTAAAATCTTCCAGGAAGTATCCAGAATCGATTCAGTTGCCGGTGAATTTGGGGAGCTTCCAACAACTCTTAAAAGAAATATAGAAACCACAGTGGTTGTTGAAAAAAGCAATACTGTTGTTCTTGGAGGGCTTATAGATGAGTCTTTTGCAGAATCTGAAAATAAAGTTCCCTGTCTTGGAGATATTCCAATTCTTGGATATTTATTTAAGACAAGAGGAAGTTCAAAAGACAAGACAAATATGTATGTTTTCATAACCCCCCATATAGTAAGCAGTTCAGAAACTGCTGGAAAACTTTACAGGGAAAAAAGAAAACACATTGATGAAACAATGGAAAAGAATTTAAAAAAGAAAACTAAGGATATTCCTCTATATGACTGATATTGATCTTCTGTCTGAAAAAGATAAATTTATAAATCAGCTTGCTTTGAACAGCGGAATTGAATTTGAAAAAATCAACGAAATTTTTCCCGAAAACCCCGGTCTTTCAGGTATTACAGATGTTTTAACAAAGTCAGGTCAGGTTTCTGAAGAAATTCTTCTAAATCTTTTTGCATCAATTTGTAAACTCAAATTTTACAATAAAGTTCCTGAAGATGACTATGATTTTGGGTTTACTGCCAAGGCTTCTATTAATTATTTGAAAAGGTTTTTTATTGCTCCTTTAATATTTAAGGAAGAAAATAAAAAATCTGTTTTTCTTTTCAATGATATTGTTTTTGTTAATGAAGCAGATGATCTAGCTTCTTATCTTGGAATTAAAGATTATAGTGTTGCTCTTTGCAAAAAAAATGAAATTATTTCTTTTATAAATTCTGCCTATGATCAAGCTGACTCAGACTCGGCTGATGATATAGTCCAGGATGTTGAAGAAAGTGCTGAAGATATTTTAAATGAAATAGAAGAAACTACAGATCTTCTTGATGATACAGCTTCAGCCCCCATTATAAGACTTGTAAATCACGTTATTTCAAGGGCAGTTAAAGTAAATGCCTCAGATATTCACATTGAGCCCTATCAGGATAAATTTCATATAAGATTTAGGGTTGACGGGGTTTTATATGAAATGATTTCTCCTCCAAGGTGGATGCAGACAGCCCTTATTTCCAGAATAAAAGTAATGGCAAAGCTTAATATTGCCGAAAAAAGACTCCCCCAGGACGGGCGGATTGAAGTTAAAATAGGAAACCAGCAAATTGATATAAGAGTTTCAACTATTCCTACAGGTTTTGGTGAAAGAGTGGTTATGAGACTTTTAAACAAAACCGGGGGACTTTTAAAACTTAGCGAACTTGGAATGTCAAAAAATATATTTGACACAATAAACAGTCTTATAAGAATTCCTAATGGCATCATTCTTGTCACAGGCCCCACAGGAAGCGGAAAAACCACCACTCTTTATGCTGTTCTTTCAGAAATAAACAGACCCGATATAAATATAATAACAATAGAAGATCCAGTTGAATATCAGCTCAATGGAATAGGCCAAATTCAGGTTAATAGAAAAATTGGGCTTACCTTTGCAAGAGGTCTTAGATCAATAGTAAGACAAGATCCCGATGTTATTCTTGTGGGAGAAATAAGAGACGAAGAAACTGCTGAAATTGCAGTACAATCAGCACTTACAGGTCATCTGGTTTTTTCAACTCTTCATACAAACGATTCTGGAAGTGCCATAACAAGACTTTCTGACATAGGAATAGAAAAATATCTTATTTCATCATCTGTAAAAGCAGTGATTGCCCAAAGACTTGTAAGGGTTTTATGCAATAATTGTAAAAAAGAATATATTCCTGAAGATATTGAGGCTGAAACCCTGGGAGCTTGCGGTGACAGACTTAAGGGTAAAAAGATTTGCACTTCAGTTGGGTGCGAACAATGTGTAAATACAGGCTATAAGGGAAGAATGAGTATTTATGAAATTATGATAATGGATAATGAAATCCAGACCCTTGTGCTTAAAACCCAGGACTCAAACCTTATTCAAAGGGAAGCTGTTAAAAAGGGAATGACCACTTTAAGGCTTGATGGAGTTGAAAAAATACTCAAAGGTTCAACCACCATTGAAGAGGTTTTAAGGGTCACCAATGCCTAGGTTTTTGTTTTTTCTTTTATTTTTTCTTTTTAGTTCAACTGGTTTTACCCAGGAATTTGATCAAAAAATTTTGTCCAAAGCTGATAAGTTTTTTGAAAATAAAAACTATCATAAGGCAGAGTTTTTTTATGATGCTTATCTTCTTGAAAACAATTCATGTGAAGTTTGTTTTAAAACAGCACTTTGCAGATATTATACTAAAAGATATGAAGAAGCTTTTAAGTTGTTTTCAGAAATTTCAGAAAATTGTGAAAAAAAATACAGTCTCCCATCTTTTGTTTTTTTATCAGAAATCTACCTTCAGATAAATGAACCTGGCCTTTATATTTCAAGCCTTTCAAATCTTGAAAGAATTTCAGACAATAATGAGCTTAAAAAAAAAGTTTTAAATGATAAAGTATGGTTTTATTTAAGATTTATGAAGATTGAAGAAGCAAGAAAAGAAATAGGAAAAACAGATTTAAAAACAAAATCCCTGTTAAATTTCAATGAACTGGAAAAAAACATTGATATTTTAACCAAAGAAAAAAAATCTCCTTTTTTATCAGGTGTTTATTCCATAGTTCCAGGGGGAGGATATTTGTATTGTAATAGATACAAAGATGCCTTTTTTTCGTTTTTTATAAATTCTCTTTTTGCAGCTTCAGCATATGAGGCTTTTGATAATGATATGAATCTGGCAGGAGTTCTTCTTTCTGCTTTAACCCTTGGTTTTTATTCAGGTAATATTTACGGGGGAATAAGGGCTGCCAATGTTGAAAATAATATTTATAAAGCCAGGGCTTTTGAGGAATTAGAAAGCAGATTCAGGGTAAAAGATCTTTATAAATTCAAGCTTGAATTTAAAGTTGATTTTTAGCTTGAATTTCCAATTAATAATATATTAAGAAGCTAAAAGTTTTTGGCGGGGAATTAAAATTGACTTTTTTGTTCCAGCTTAATTCAGGGAAGTTTTGTTTTTCAATTAAAAAATCAACCTGAAGGCCAAGTCATTGCTTTTTTAGTTCACTTAAGACTGAATTTAATATTTAATTTGTTTTAGAACTTTTCAAGTTTTCCCGACATTTTATAATTCATGCCGGGCTTAAGGAAACGGCATGAAAAATAAGCATTTTTTTATTGAGGAAAAAGTGGGCTGTCTTTTTGAAAAATTTAATCTTTCATGTTTTCCCAATGATTCTTTTAATACTTATTTTATAAAAGACAGAAAAACAGGAGAAGTTATTTCAAGAGAACTTGTTCTTTGCTTGGATAAATTTGGTAAGAAAATCCATGTAAGCAGGTTTTATCCAGAGCTTAATAAAAGGCCCTTGTGCAAATATCTTTCAGCAGCATGTTTTTATATTTTGATCCAGCATTTTGCTAAAGAAAAAAAAATTGATAATTCATTTCATATAAGCCTTGATTGCACTCCCGAGGTGTTTTCTTCTTTTTACACCAAACTTGTTGATTTTCATTTTATCAATACATTCAAATCTGCAGGCAGATCAATTTCTGCTGATTCTGACTTTGAAATTTCTGATTTTGAATTTATTTCAATGGTAAGTTATGAGGTTTTTGATGAAAATGAGTTTTATTTTAATTCAGATTTTTAGGTAAGTAAAATAAGCAGCTGAAATAAAAAGTTTTTTTTCAGCTGCCTGAGTTTGTAAAGTTTTAGTCAACTATTTCAGTTAAAACATTTTCAGCTTCTTTTCTATTCTCATAAATATGGGGGGCAACTCTTCTTTCCTTAAACGCATCCCCTAATTTCATTCTTAAAAATGCACTTGTGGTATATCTGGTAACTCCCGAATAAAACTCATCTACAAGAAGTTTTACCATATGGGTGTATTCATCAACAAGATCAGGAGTGATAAAAAAGTTGTCATAGTTTACTATGGTGGAAACTTTGGTATCAAGAGGTGAAAGAATATCGGAAACAGATTTTCTGATTTTTTCTATTTTATCTCTTGAATTAATGGAAAGTCCTTCAAAGTTTACAAAGAATTTTAGATTTTCTCTGTCAAGAACAAGCCTTGATTTAATTGGAACAGACATAAGATCGTTTTTAAGTTCCATTGGCTCATCAACAAAAATTCTTTCATCCATTTTTTTTAAGTTTTCAGAAATTATGGGCATAAACTCCATAAAAGGAAAAATATCTTTTTCAGGGCTGATTCCAGGTGCAATTTCTTCAAGTACAAGTCCCTTTTTTGATAGGGAAAAAACAGCTCTTTCAGTGATATATAAAACAGGCTTTTTCATTTCAGCTGCAATAGTTCCTGAAAAAGTAATTTGTTCAACCTGGTTTTTGAACTTTTTGAATTTACCTTCGTTTTCAATTTCCAGTTGCTTGTCTTTGGTCTTAACTTTAAGCCCTCCAGCTGTAAAAGTACCCAGATAAATTACTTTTTTTGCATTTTGAGTAATATTTATAAAACCCCCACATCCAACAATGCTTCCAGAATATTTACTTACATTGACATTCCCTGATTGATCAGTTTCTGCCATTCCAAGAAAAGCAAGGTCAAGTCCTCCTCCATCATAAAAATCAAATTGATAGGGTTGATCAATTATGGCTTCTGTATTTACAGCAGTTCCAAAATCAAGTCCTCCTGCAGGAATTCCTCCTATCACCCCTGGTTCTGCTGTCAGAGTTATATAATCAATGATTTTTTCTTCATTGGCTATGTTTGCAATTCCTTCAGGCATTCCAATTCCAAGGTTTACAACAGAGTTTGCTTCAAGTTCAAAAGCAGCTCTTCTTGCAATAATTTTTCTTTCGTCCATTTTCATTTCTTCAATGGATGAAAGAGGGATTCTTAATTCTCCGCTAAGTCCTGGGTTATACTGGGTATTTAATGTTTGTTTATGATATTGGGGTTCGGCCTGAACAATACAGTCCACAAGAATTCCGGGTATTTTGACTTTTTGGGGATTTAAAGAGTTTTTTTCTGCAATTCTTTCAACTTGAGCAATTACAAGACCCCCTGAGTTTTTTGCACACATTGCCATTGAAAGAGATTCAAGGGTTAAGGCTTCTTTTTCCATTGTTATATTACCCTGGGTGTCAGCAGTTGTTCCTCGTATTATAGCAATGTTTATTGGAAAAGTTTTGTAGGCAAGATACTCTTTGCCGTCAAACTCAATCAGTTCAACAATCTCTTCTGTTGTAACAGAGTTTATTTTACCCCCTTGAAGTCTTGGATCAACAAAGGTTCTAAGTCCTACAGATGTAATTGTTCTTGGTTTTTTAGCAGCCCCGTCCCTGTACATATGAGAAATTACTCCCTGGGGAAGATTGTAGGCTTCAATTTTGTTTTCAAGGGCAAGCTTTGAAAGTTTGGGAACAAGACCCCAGTGACCTCCTATGGCTCTTTTTAAAAGGCCTTCATGGCCAAATCTATTCATGCCTGCATCTTTTCTGTCTCCTATTCCTGCTGTGTAAATAAGAGTAAGATTTTTTGGACTTTTTTCATTCAAGTATTTATTTTCTAGTTCAACAAGGATTTTTTCAGGAATGCCTGTTCCCACAAAGCCGCTAACTACAACGGTGTCATTATCGGAAATAAGGTCTATTGCTTCTTTTGCAGAAACCATTTTTCCTTTTGTAAGGCTTCCTGGTGTTAATTCTGTTAATAGAGGATGTGTATCTGAAACCTTGGTCATTTAATATATCTCCTGGATAAAAGATTGAGGGTAAATTTAAAAGATTTCTTGAAATGGCTACTTCATTGAAGTAATGTTGACCAAATGAAAGTTAACATAAATATTTTTTTTCATCAAAATAATTGCTTCTTTTCCCAGTTAAAATCATAGGTCAAAATTAAATGAAAGCAGAACATATAAATCCCTTTATTCAGACTCTTCTTTATATTCTTGAAACAACTGCCCAGATCAAGGCAGAAATTTCAAGACCCTATTTAAAAAAAGCTCCTTCTTCAAGCGGGCCTTTAAGCGGTCTTATGGAAATTTCAGGGGATAAAAAAGGTTTTGTTTCCTTAACTTTTTCAAAGGATGCAATTTTATCAATTGTATCAAAAATGTTTGGTGAGGAAGTAAATGAAATCAATGATGATGTAAAAGATGCTGTGGGTGAAATAGTCAATATGGTCTGCGGTCAGGCTAACAACAAATTTGCTGAACAGGGGATAAAGCTAAAGGTTTTATCCCATGGTATAAAAGAAGGGGAGGAACATTTTCTTCCCAATCTTGAGGAAAGACCTTTTATGTCAATTCCTGTAAAATCAGATTTTGGTGATTTGTTTATTGAAGTTTCTATAGAAGAATAATATTTTGGATTTAGTAAAATTTAAAGGCTTTTGGAGAAGGGCATCTTTTTGGAGAAGGATATCTCAATGGTACTTGCTTTAAATGCTGACTTTGCAGCCCATTATATTTTAAGTGCCTGTGTAATTTACTGAATTTAGACTTTAGTTGATTTTAGGTTTGTCATCTAAGACACAAAGAAGATCAAGGGTTAAAAATATTGAAAATAATTAGTACAGGAGGAGGCAAGGGCGGAATTGGAAAATCTTTTTTTTCTGCCAATATAGGCGGCCTTCTTTCAATGATTGGGAAAAAAACTCTTCTAATAGATCTTGATACAGGAGGAGCTAATCTCCATACTTTTTTTGGGATAACCAACCCCAAAACAGGACTTGAAGATTTTTTAAACCAAAAATCCTCCCTTAAAGATTGTATAATCCAGACAAGATTTGATCGTCTTTTTCTTTTAAATTCAAAAAACTGCACAGCAGATCTTGGAAATTTTTCCTATACCATGAGAAATCTTTTGAGCAAGGAAATTAAAAAACTAAATTATGATTATATAATTTTGGATTTAGGTGCGGGAACAAATAAAAATCTTATGGATTTTTTTCTTTTAGGAGATTTTCCTTTTGTTCTTTTTACAACAGATCCCCTTTCCCTTGAAAATTCATTTAGATTTGTACACAGGGCTTTTATTTGCAAAATAATGGAAACCATTCCTTCAAAAAAACTTTCAGGCCTTTTTCCTCAGGGCTCAAGCTTTCGTCCTGTTGAAATTCTTGATGCTTTGCAAAAAACCAAAAGCCCTTATTATCAAGCTTTAAAAAAGAGCCTTGATGATTTTTACATTTACCTTTCAGCCTCACAAACTGACACTTCTTATGAAACCATAACTACCGTGGAAGTTTTTTATAAAAAGTTTTTTGGTGACAATATTGTTTTTTCAGGAGCCATTCCTTTTAATCCTGAAGTAAGAAAGTTTACTTTACAAAGAAAGCTCTTTGTTTCAGGCCCAAAGGATAATAAAACCGTTAAAGGGCTTATGAAAATTGTCAAATCATTGATCTGATTTGTTGCAATGCAACAAAAAGTGGTTATAATATCTATTGATGATTAACTTTTTGAATTTGATTTTAAAATAAGATAAACTAAAGTTTGGCTTAAGATTTGACTTAATTTTTCAGAAATAAATTGTAGAAATTAAAAATATGGAAATAAAATTCTACTTTTATTCCCAACTAAATAAACTAAGGAGTTTAATATGCTTAAAAAAACCACAGATACAATGGCAGGTTTTTCTGATTTAAACGAATATTTAATAGATTCAGTCCAAAGAAGCATTCTTTATCTAGATATAATGAGAAAAAGGGGAAATGTTTATCTTGAACATCTTGAAAAAGGTCAGCCCCCTGTTTTAATTTATGAGTATGAGTTGGTAGTTGACGGAAGAACTCTTGATACTCCTGTTAATTATTCTTTGGTTAAAATCAAGGACAGAAGAAAAGAAGAAAAATCTTTATCCAATGACAAAAGAGAGCCAAAACCCAAGGACAGCCGTCCTAAACGACCAATAATTATAATAGATCCAAGAGCTGGTCATGGTCCTGGAATCGGAGGCTCAAAAGAAGATTCTCAAGTAGGACTTGCCCTTGATTATGGGCATCCTGTTTATTTTGTTCTGTTTTTTACCAAACCCATGCCAAGCCAGACAATAGCTGATGTTCAGCAGGCTGAAATAGTTTTTGTTGAAGAGGTGAGAAAGCTTCATCCAGATGCTGAAAAACCGGCAATTATAGGAAATTGTCAGGCAGGATGGGCTGCAACTTTTGTTGCCGCAGCAAGACCGGAAATTTGCGGGCCTCTTGTATTAAATGGAGCACCTCTTTCATATTGGGGTGGAGTTGAAGGAACTAATCCTATGAGATATAAAGGCGGTCTTCTCGGGGGAGTTTGGATAAATTCTTTTTTGAGCGATATTAACAGCGGCCTTTTTGACGGTGCAAACCTTATAATGAATATGGAAAATCTCAACCCTTCAAATACTCTTTGGTCTAAATATTACCATGTCTATGAAAACGTGGATACCGAAGAAAAGCGGTTTCTTGATTTTGAAAAATGGTGGGGCGGTTTTTTCATGATGAACAAAGAAGAAATTCATTTTATTGTTGACAGCCTTTTTGTAGGAAATCGACTTGAAAGAGGGAAGTTAAGACTTGGAGATAAAGATTTTGAAGTTGATATAAAAGATATAACAGACCCAATAATTGTATTTGCTTCAGGAGGAGACAATATCACCCCTCCCCAGCAGGCACTTAACTGGATTCCAAAGGTTTATAAAAATGCTGATGAAATAAAAAAGAATAATCAGGTTATTGTTTATCTTGTTCATCAAGATATTGGTCATCTTGGTATTTTTGTATCAACCAGGGTTGCTAAAAAAGAGCATAAGGAAATTCTTGGAACAGTAGATATGGTTTCTTTTCTTTCACCCGGGCTTTATGAGATGGTTGTTGAAGAAAATGACACAAGTTCAGAAAACTGGGAAGATCATTTTAAAGTAGGATTCAAGCCAAGAGAAATGGAAGATATTCTCAAGCTTGATGACGGATTTGACGATGAGGCAAGTTTTCTTCCTGTTGCCACTGTATCTTCAACCCTTGATAAGTTTTACAATGCTTTTTTCAGTCCTTTTGTTTCCATGCTTTCTAATGAAACCCTTTCTGAAGTTCTTAAGCAGACCCATCCTTTAAGAACACAAAGATATATTTTTTCAGATTTGAACCCTTTTATTATTCCTGTGAAAACCCTGGCAAAATATGTGAAAAAACAAAGAAAAGAAGTTCCCAAGGACAATTCCTATAGAAAAGCTGAAAAAAACATTTCAAATATCATAGTTGACAGCCTTGATCTTTATCGTGATTTACGTGATTTGAGTCAAGAACGCTTTTTTAAAAAAATCTATGGAAACCCCCTTATTCAGTTTTTTTACAAAGATTATTTTGAAGAAAATATCTGGAAAGATGCTGAAAAAATTGTAAATAAAGAAATAAATGGCCTTGATTCAAAACTTTTGGAAAAAATGGATGAAGGCGGATTTGCAGAAGGAGTTATAAGGATAATTCTTGCTATCTCCAGTGCAGATGAAGTGATTGACAAAGCCGAGTATATTACAGCCCAGTCAATTGTAAGAGAAAACCCCAAACTTAACGAATTAAAGCCAGTTCAAATAAGACAAATTACAATTGAACAATCAAGGCTTATCCATCTTGACAAGGAAGCAGCTCTTGAAACTTTGCCAAAGCTTATTCATTTTAAAAAAGACAGACAAGAAGCTCTTGAAATAGCAGAAAAAATAGCACTTTCAGATTCTGTGATTGATGAAAAAGAAGAAGAAATTATTAAAAAGATTAAAGAAATTATGAAAATCTAACCAGAAATCGGAGTTAAGTTTAGAATTTAAATTCTAATAAAATTAAAAATCTATATAAAAAAAAGGGCAGATTCTTTGGGATCTGCCCTTTTGTATTTTCAGGTTTTTTTGATTTTAATATCTGATTATTAACAGGATTTGTTTTATCAGGATCTGGATAGGAATTTATGTTTAAATTATTTCTTTTTTCCCAGCCTGAATTTAAAAGTGCGTTTTTATCCCAAAGATGAATTCCTTTATTGCTAAGTTTTGCTGTAAGAAGATTGAATTTTTCCCAATTAATTTTTTTACCTGATTTGGCCTGGTTTAAAAAATAGTGCCTTTCCATTAAAAGTGAAGCCAGATTTTTGGCAAGAGCGTCATTGGTTTGACGGATTTTTTCCCATTTTTTCCATTGTCCTGTTGTTTTAAGGAGACTGTCCGCCGCTGCCAGAGTATAGCTGTCCGTTTCCCTTTTGCCGGTGATTTTGGCCGGGGGAGTAGCTGTTTTGGCTGAAATGGAATTTAAGGTTGAACTCATTTAATCTCCTCAATAGAACTTTTAACTACAATAAAATATGCAAGATAAATGCCAGTTGGTTTAATTCCTTTGTTTTCAAGTTGTTGTGGCATTGGTTTTGCGTTGATGTCTGTATTGATATGTTTAGTGGATTTACAGAAAATAAAGATAAAATGACAATGAGCATAAAAGAGTTTAATCTAACAAGGTTTGGATTCTAATGAAAAAATCGCTTTTTTATACACTGAGATCAAAGCTTTCAAGGGGATTTTATTTAATGGGCGAAATTCTTTATAAAAGAGAAGATGAAACCCGGGTTGAAGATAAAATTGAAAATGAAAGTCTTCTTCAGTTAACCAGACTGAAGACTGAATATTTTTTAAATATAAGTCGGGAAATTAGAGTTCCTCTTAATGAAATTATTGGAACCACAGGACTTCTTCTTGATACAAAAATTTCAGATCAGCAAAAGGAATACGGAAAAACAATAAAATCCAGGGCAGACTCAATTCTTGCAATAATAGATGATTTAATGGATTTTCAAAGGATTGAATCTGAAAAACTTCAGCCTGAAATTGTTGATTTCAATCTTTATTCTGTAGTTGAAGAAACCTTGGCTCTCCTTGGTTTTAAATCAGAGAGTAAAAACATTGAACTTGTGTATTTATCTGAATCTGACCTGCCTGTTTTTCTCCAAGGAAAACCGGAAAAACTTCGTCAAATTCTTTTGATTCTTTTAGAAAATTCAATCAAGCTTGCTAAAAAAGGAGAAGTTAGTTTAAGGGTTGAAAAAGTTTCTCAGACCAAGAATAAAGTTAGGCTTAAATTTAGAATTAAAGGTTCTGGCTCAAAAATAGATAATCAAAAAAACCAAGATCAATTAGATCATAATTTTTCAATTTGTGAAAAAATTGCTGAAATTATGGGAGGAGAATTTGGGTTGGAAACCAGTGAATTTGTAGGAACAAACTATTGGTTTACAGCAGTTTTTGGTTTTGGGCAGGGTAAAAATAGTTTTTTATCTGAAATAGTTTCTGAGTCAGTTTCATCAAATCCAAGAATTCTTCTTGTTGAAGATAATGAGCTTAATAGAAAACATCTTGAAATCCTTCTTAAAAGCTGGGGGTTTGATTGTGAATCAGCAGAAAACGAGAAAATGGGGATGGAAAAATTTTTAGATTCTTTAAAATCAGGAAATCCTTTTCAACTTGGAATTCTAGATTTTAGAATGCCTTGGATGAATGGCGAAAAACTTCTTTCTGCCCTAAGAGCAGATGGGCGGTTTGATGATTTTAAAATAATTTTTATGTCTTTTCCCAAAGACAGGAAATATTTTTTTAATTTAGATAAAAAATCCATTGCTTTTCTTCCTAAGCCTGTAAAACAAGGCCAACTTTATAATTGTATTTTAAATTTTTCCAGGGATAACTCCAAAGAATTTTATTTACAAGAGCCTGAATCTCCATTGAAACTTTCAAATATGCTTGAAAGTTTTGCTGGCAAACAAAATATTGATTCTGATAAAATAAATGATTTAAATTCAGAGGAAAATAAAGATAAAAAAATGTTGTTTGACTTTGAAAGTCTTTTGTCAAAACTCATGGGCGATGAAAAAGCAGGAAAAGAGCTAATAAATATTTTCACTGATAATTTGCAAAAACTTGTAAATGAATTGGAAAAAGAAATAAATAATTCAGATTTTTTAAGAATTGATCAATTATCCCATTCAATTAAGGGATCAGCGGCAAATATCGGGGCTCAAAAACTTGCAGAAAAAGCTGGGATTATAGAGGAGTTAATTAATTCTCTTGATCTTGATTCAATTAAAATTGCTTTTGGTGATTTAAAAAAATGTAAAAAAGATACTCAAACTGAAATTTCAAAAGTTATTGAGTCTTAATTTTTGAAATTTATGGATAAATAAAATTTTTATTGAATTTCATCTGGCCATAAGTTCTTTTTTTGTCTTCTAAGTTTTTTCTTGTTTCTTTTCCATGAATCTTTGGTCATAGGTTTTAACTCTGGAAAAACATTTTCAGGATTTACAGAAAAACTTCCCGGTGGATTGAAAGATTCTTTTTTAACTGTTTTTTTCTTTTTGAGTTTTTGAATTGTTTTTTCAGTAGACGGGCCTTTAAACATTTCAGGTTCAAGTTTTTCAGCAAGAAAAATATCTTCCATAAATTTTTCAAAACCAATCCCTTTTGATAGGGCAATTTTTGTGCTCACGTGTAAAAGAACTGGTTCAGGATCAATTCTTCTGCCTTTTATAAGAGCCTTTTCCTTTGATGAAAAACAGATGATTTTTTTGTTTTTATAATTAAGGCCTTTTTCATAAACATGGGGCCAGGCTTTTTTTCTTATACAGGTGTAAATTTCTCCGGGAAGACTTTCAGTTTTTTGGGGAAAAGGAATTTTGTCTGATTTTACAGCTTTGATAAGACCTGGCTCACCTAGTTCAATTAATGGAGATTGGCCAAGGTTGATACAGGAAATGATTTTTCCTTTGGTTATCCAGCTTAAATCTTTTTTTTCGCTAATGGCTTTTAAAACTTCCTTAAAGCTGTAATATCCGTTAGTATCCGGCACAAGAAGAAATTCGTCAGGTCTTCTTAAAAGAATATACTCAAGAATTTTGTCTATTTTTGATTGATTAGTTTTGTTCATAATTTCTTTTTTGCTGATAAATAATTTTTCTGATAAGGTCGGTAAAGTATTGTTTTTTACTAGAGCATAAAGTGTTTTTATCAGATATGAATATCAGGGTATAGAAAAGATGTAAATAAAAATGAAAGGCAGATAAATGGTTGATACAAATTCTGAAAAGCTGTTTCAAAGAGCAGTTAATCTTATTCCTGGAGGAGTTAACAGTCCTGTCAGGGCCTGTAAATCAGTAAATAAAAACCCCTTATTTATTCAAAGGGGTTCAGGCCCAAGAATTTTTGATGCCGACGGAAATGCATATATTGATTATGTAGGATCCTGGGGACCTCTTATTTTAGGCCATGCTGATTCAACAGTTACTGCTTCAATAGTTGATGTTTTAAGAAGAGGAACAACTTTTGGAGCTCCCTGTGATCTGGAAATAGAGCTGGCTGAACTTGTTAAAGAGTTTGTTCCTTCTGTTGAGATGGTAAGAATGGTAAGTTCGGGAACCGAAGCTGCCATGAGTGCAGTAAGGCTTGCAAGGGGATTTACAGGCAGAGATATTATAATCAAATTTGATGGATGCTATCACGGACATTCCGATGTTCTTCTTGTGGGTGCAGGTTCTGGGGTTGCCACCTTAAATATTCCTGGAAGCCCGGGTATTCCTTTAGATGTTACAAAAAATACAATTTCAATTCCTTTTAATGATATTGAAAAGTTCAATGAAATAATGGACCTTTACGGGGATAAAACAGCTTGTGTAATTGTTGAACCTGTTGCAGGAAATATGGGTTGTATTCTTCCAAAGCCGGGTTTTCTTGAAGCTTTGAGGGATAAAACCAAGGAATATGGAAGTGTTCTTATTTTTGATGAAGTAATGACAGGGTTTAGGGTGAGTAAAAATTCAGCCCAGGGTTATTTTAATATCAAGCCTGATTTGTCATGTTTTGGAAAAATTATTGGCGGGGGAATGCCTGTTGGAGCATTTGGAGGAAAAAAAGAAATTATGGAATGCCTTGCTCCCAGCGGGAATGTTTATCAGGCAGGAACTCTTTCAGGAAACCCAGTTGCCATGGCAGCAGGAATAGCAACCTTAAAACAGCTTAAAGAGCCTTCTTTTTATGATAAGCTTTCCCAAAAGACAGAACAACTTGTCCTGGGTATAAAAAATGCTGCAAAGGAAACAGGGATAAAAATTTATGCCAGCCATTTAGGTGGAATGTTTGGATTCTTTTTTACTGATATTGAAGTTTATAACTATGAAGATGCAAAAACGTCAGATTTGGATTTGTTTGCCCAATATTACTCAAAAATGCTTTCCAGGGGGATTTACCTTGCACCTTCACAATTTGAAGCAGGGTTTGTTTCTTCAGTCCATACTGAAGCAGATATAAATGCAACTGTAAACGCAGCTTTAAGTGTTTTTAAAACATTAACTAAAAATTAAAAAAAGCTGTTTTTAAAAATTTTATAAAAGTCCGGCTTATAGCCGGACATTAACCTTTTTTTTTGGGAAGTTTAATTGGCAGTTAAGAAAAATTTTCCTCCAGAACAAATTAAAAACATCCATCTTATCTCGGCCTGTGGAACAGCAATGGGAGCTCTTTGTGCAATGCTTTCTGATAAAGGCTATAATCTTACAGGATCAGATCAGGGTATTTATCCACCCATGAGCACTTTTCTTGAATCCAGAAACATTGTTTTAAAGGAGTTTTCCAGGGATAATATCCATGAAGAACTTGATCTGGTTATTATTGGGAATGCTGTTAGTAAAGACAATATTGAAGTTTTAGAAGTAATGGAAAAAAATCTCAATTATCTTTCAATGCCCCAGGCTATAAATCATTTTTTTGCTAAAGATAAAAAAGTAATAATGGTCACAGGAACCCATGGTAAAACTACAACAACAGGGATGATTTCCTGGATTCTTCATTATTGCGGATTAAACCCCTCTTTTTTTATTGGGGGGATTCATAGCAATTTTAATCGGGGATATATGGATGCTCCAGGAGAACTTTTTGTAATTGAAGGTGATGAGTATGATACTGCCTTTTTTGATAAGAAATCAAAGTTTTTTCATTTTAATTCTTCAAGGCTTGTAATTACAGGAATTGATTTTGATCATGCAGATATTTTTGCCAATGTAGAGGAAATAAAAGATTCTTTTAAGGAACTTATAGAAAAAACAAAGGATAAATCTTTAATTTTTGCCTTTGATTCTTCCAAAGAACTTGATGATGTTCTAGCTCAGTTTAAAAATAAAAATATAATGCTTTATGGAAAAAATGAAAAAAGTAATATTTCTTTTTCAAATGAAAAATATCTGGAAAAGGGATTAAAGTTTAATTATTGCTCCAAAGATTTAAAAGATGAAATTTTTCTTCCCATGACAGGGGATCACAATATTTATAATTGTCTTGCTGCTGTTTCTGTGTGTTTAAGTCTTGGATTGAACTTTGAGCAGATAAAACAAGCTCTTAAATCATATAAAGGAATGAAAAGAAGACAGGAAATAAGGGGAGAAGTTTCTAAGATAATAGTTATTGATGATTTTGCCCATCATCCAAGGGAAGTTCGTCTTACCATAGATGGAATAAAAAAAAGTATGAAACCCAAAAGGCTTATTTCTGTTTTTGAACCCGGCACAAATACAAGTATGAGAAATGTTTTTCAGGAGGAATATGAAAACTCATTTTCAGGAAGTGATTTTGTCTGTATAAAAAAACCCGATAAAATAACCAGGCTTTCACCTGAGTTAAGGCTTTCTTTGGAAAAACTCAAAGAAGGATTAAATAAAAAAAATATTGAATCAAGTCTTTTTGATAAAACAGATGAAATTGTTGATTTTCTAATAAAAAAGGCAGAGCCTGGAGATATTATTCTTGTAATGTCCAATAAAGGATTTGATGGAATCCATGAAAAAATTTTAGATAAGCTTAATAAAAAAATCAGCGTTTAAGTAGTTGTTTTTAAATTCAATAAAATGAAGAAATCCAGTCTTTAATCAATCATTATTCTTTTTTTCCAGAAAGAGATAAGATTCCAGCCATAACAATTATTGTTCCTCCAATCATTGAGTAAATATCAAAGGTTTCATTTAAAAAGAAAACTCCTATAAGAGCTGCAAAAAAAACAGTTGTATAAGTAAATGGGCCTACTTTTGCTGAAGGGGCCATTGAGTATCCAGCTGTTACAAAAAATTGTCCTCCAAGTCCTGCTATTCCCATAAAGGAAATCAGAATCAATTGATTTATTGAAGGAAGGGTGAATGCAAAAATTGCAGGGAAAAAAGAAATTACAGAAGCAATAAGAGTATAGAAAAATACAATTTTAAAAGCTGATTCAGTTTTAGACATTCTTCTTATTGCCACCATTGCAAAGGAGGCTGAAAAAGCTGCAATTATTCCAAAGATTCCATTGAAATTAAAAATACTGGTTCCTGGTTTTAGGATCAATATAATACCAATAAGCCCGGCAAGAGCAGAAACAATAAATTTCTTTTCAAGTGGTTCTTTGATCCACAAAAAAGCAATAAAAGGTATAAAAAGGGGGCTTGTATATGAAAGCATAACTGCTTCGGCAAGGGGAAGTTTTGAAAGGGTGAAAAAATAAAGATACATTGCTAAAAGACCTGAAAGGCCTCTTATAAGATGGAGTCTGAAATTATCAGTTTTAAGATTTATCCGGTTTTTTCTTCTTAAAAGAAAAGGGATAAAGCATATCAGAACAAAGAAATTTCTTGAAAAAACTATTGTTTCATTTGTCATTGAAAAGGAAAGTTTTTTTATCATTGTTCCCATAAGAGCAAAGCAAAGCCCTGCAATTGTAATTGAAAGAGCACCTTTTGTATGGTTTGAGAGCATTTTCCACCAAATAGAGTTAAAATCTGTTGATTTAAAGTTATCTAAAATTTGAGTTTTTATTTTTTCATGGTTGAGGTTGGATTTGCTATAAACTTTAGATAGTCTTAGATTAAAAGAAGTAAATTTTATGACCAAGGATTCTCAACTTGAAGAAAACATATATTAATTACATTAAGATTAAAAATAGTAAAGAGTATAAAAGATTATAGCTGGTAAAAAAAGTCATTGACAAAGAATTGAATCTGTCATACAAAATGTCGTGCTTTTAATGAGCGGGAATAACTCAGTGGTAGAGTGCAACCTTGCCAAGGTTGAAGTCGCGAGTTCGAATCTCGTTTCCCGCTCCACGGCGGCATAGCCAAGTGGTAAGGCAGAGGCCTGCAAAGCCTTTATTC